>JALOLM010000020.1 GCA_025455985.1 Candidatus Nanopelagicales bacterium
GATTCGACCTTCGTCATCGTCGAGCAATGCCTCGACACGTGGACCCTCGACATGCTCGATTCCGCCCGACCTCGCGGGCGGGTCAGACTCCCGAGCGCGCTGCGGCCCCCACCCAGGTAGCCGGATGGGGGCCGCAGCGGCGCTGTCTCAGGAGTACAAGGCTTCGACCTCGTCGCTGAACTCGCCCATGACGACATTGCGCTTGAGCTTCATGGACGGGGTCAGCTGACCGCCCTCCTCGGTCCAGTCCACGCCCAGGATGTGGAACTTCTTGATCGCCTCGGCGTTGCTCACAGCCTTGTTGGCGTCATCCACGGCGGCCTGGACCGCAGCCACCACCTCGGGGTCCTTGGCTACCTCGTCCAAGGGGGTGTCGGCGGGCTTGTTGTGCTGCTCGAGCCAACTCGGCAGCGCTTCGACGTCCAGTGTGATCAGGGCGGCGATGAAGGGCTTGTTGTCACCCACCACCATGCACTGACTGACCAGGAGGTTCGCGCGGATCCGGTCCTCGAGCACTGCTGGCGCGACGTTCTTCCCGCCTGCGGTCACGATGAGTTCCTTCTTGCGTCCGGTGATCTTCAAGAAGCCCTCGTTGTCGAGCTCCCCGATGTCGCCACTGTGGAACCAGCCGTCCTTCTCCAGGACCTCGTCGGTTGCCTTCTCGTTCTTCCAGTACCCCTGGAAGATCTGGCCGCCGTGCAGCAGGATCTCGCCGTCGTCGGCGATCTTGACCGAGGCGCCCGGCATCGGCCGGCCGACGGTGCCGATCCGGATGGCGTCGGGCAGATTGATCGTGCTGGCCGCAGAGGTCTCGGTCAGACCGTAGCCCTCAAGGATCGTCACACCGATCCCGCGGAAGAAGTGGCCGAGCCGGGCGCCGAGCGGTGCGCCGCCGGACACTGCGTATTCGACCTTGCCACCGAGCGCGGAACGGAGCTTGCCGTAGACGAGCTTGTCGAAGATGAAGTGCTTGACCTTCAGCGGAAGGCCAGGACCGCCGGTGTCCAACGACTTGGAGTAGTCGATGGCGGTCGCGGCGGCCATGTCGAAGATGCGGCCCTTGCCCTCGGCGGTCGCCTTCATCTGTGCGGAGTTGAAGACCTTCTCGAACACCCGCGGCACCGACAGCAGGAACGTCGGCTGGAAGCCGCCGAGCAGTTCGACGATGTTCTTCACGTCCGAGGTGTGTCCGAGGACGGTCCCGGACTCGATGCATCCGATCTGGATGACCCGGCCGAACACGTGCGCCAAGGGGATGAACAACAGCGTCGAGCCGTGGGCGTCGAACAGGTCCGGCATCGAGCCGACGACGTTGTCGGTCTCGAAGCGGATGTTGGAGTGGGTCAGCACACAGCCCTTGGGGCGTCCGGTGGTGCCGGAGGTGTAGATGATGGTCGCGATGTCGTCGGGACCCACCGCACTGCGGCGGCTCTCCACCTCGTCGTCGGGGACGTCGGCGCCGGCTGCGACCAGATCGTCCACGGCGCCGTGCTCGAAGATCCAGACGTGCGTGGTGGGCACCCGGTCGGCGACCTCGTCGAACACCGCCTTGTGCTTGTCGGTCTCAAGGAAGACCCCGACGCAGTCAGCGTTACCGAGGATCCACTCCACCTGCTCTGCTGAGGAGGTCTCGTAGATCGGTACCACGGTGGCCCCCACGAACCAGCCCGCGTAGTCGGCCAGCGTCCACTCGTAGCGGGTGGCGGACATGATGGCGATCCGGTCGCCGTGCTTGATGCCGGCCGCGATCAGCCCTTTTGCCAGCGCCTGGACCTCTTTGCTGAACTGCGCCGAGGTGACGTCGGTCCAGGTTTCGCCGACACGGCGGCGCAGCGCAACTCGGTTGGCGTTGTTCTTCGCGTGTTCGACCACGCTGTCTGTGAGGCCACCCGAGGTGATGGGTGCGGCCAGGGGTGCTTCAGCAACTTCGCGCATTTGGTGGGGACCCTCTCCATGATCCGAACTACCTGAAACAATTGTCGTGCTTACGGGTGTAAACGTATTGTTCCGCAATTCTGGCAATTGTGACAACGGATCGGCGTGAACCACGCTGGAGCAGCGGTAATCCGTTGCGGCATGATCGGGGTGTGGCAGGCGTCGACCTGGTCGATGAGACCTTCGTGGTGGCAGCACCGGACGTCCTCGCTGCCGTGGTCGCTGATCCGCAGTATTGGCAGCGGTGGTGGCCCGACCTGCAGCTGCGGGTCTTCATGGACCGTGGCCTACTCGGTCAGCGCTGGTCGATCACGGGTGCGCTCGTGGGCTCCATGGAGATCTGGGTGGAGCCTTTCGCCGACGGGTGCATCCTGCACCATTACGTGCGTGCTGAGCCGACGGCGGACGGACGGACTCCCAAGCCCTGGCCCGACACCGCCCGGGGCTGGCGCAAGGCGGCTGCGGCCCGGGCCGAGTTGGCCAAGGCATGGAAGCGCAGCGTGTGGGAATTGAAACGCGAACTCGAGGCTGGCCGGGCAGCAGGTGCGCCACCGGCCTCCTGATCACCGGGGCAGTAGGCTGGGGCGTGCCTGTACGAACGCCTAGGAACCGAAGGATTCGACGTGGCTGACCAGACCGAGTCCAGCATCGTGATCGATGCTCCAGCCGAACGCGTCATGGGTGTCATCGCCGACCTGGGCACGTATCCGGAGTGGGCCGGCGTGAAGTCCACACGCGTGCTCGCAGTGTTCCCTGACGGCCGCCCGAGGGAAGTCGAGATGACCATCGACAGCGGACCCATCAAGGATGTCTACACCATCGCCTACCAGTGGCGAGGCGACCGGGAAGTGAACTGGCACCTCACGGAGTCCACTGTGCTGCGTGACCTGGTCGGCACGTACACGGTCGTGGATCTCGGCACCGGTAGTTGTGAGGTCACCTACCGCCTCATGGTCGACCTGACCATCCCGATCATCGGAACCATCAAGCGCAAAGCGGAGAAGGTCATCGTCGACACGGCGCTGAAAGGTCTGAAGAGGAGAGTCGAAGGATGAGTTCCGACGAGCCACGCACAGGACCCCAGGAGCCACCGTGGTGGCACTCGACACCCCAGCAGCCGCCGGTCGACTCGGTGATGGCTGAGGGGATGAAACTCGCTGCGGCGCTGCGCGACTGGGCCGTCGACTCCGGCGCAATGGCTGCCGCCGCTGGGCTGGCACAGTCGGCAGCTGTCAACGCCTCGGCCTACATCGCCGCCGTCCAGGCTCCGGTCGAGGACGATCTTGAGGCTCAGGCCGACGCCGACGCCGAGCCTGTGGAAGTCACTGTGCGCTGCGACGACTGCCCGGTCTGCCAGGGCCTGGATGCGCTGGAGTCTGCCAACCCGCAACTGGCCGACAAGGCCAGAGTGGCTCTGGCGGGGGTGAACACCCTCTTAATGGGTTTCCTGCGCAGCGGTGAGGACGAGACGAGCACCTGAACATCCGCGTAGCGTGTCAGCCATGAGTCTGACGGTCGGGGTGGACATCGGGGGAACGAAGATCGCTGCCGGGGTGGTCGACGACAAGGGGGCGATCCTGGCCAAGCAGCGTGTTGCCACAGCAGGTCGCGATGCCGAGAAGGTCGAAGAATCAGTGGCGGAGCTAGTGGCCGCGTTGTCCGCGAAGTACGACATCGAGGCCGTGGGGATCGGTGCCGCGGGTTTCGTCGACGAGAAGCGCTCCCGGGTCAACTTCGCCCCCAACCTGGGGTGGCGCGACGAACCTCTGCGGATGGCAGTGGAGGGGATCGTCGGTCTGCCGGTCGTCGTGGAGAACGACGCCAACGCCGCGGCGTGGGGGGAGTACCGGTTCGGAGCGGGCCGCGGCCGGGAGTACGTGGTCACGATCACCGTCGGGACCGGTATCGGTGCCGGGATCGTCCTGGACGGCCAGTTGTACCGGGGCCGGTGGGGAGCCGCGGCTGAGTTCGGACATCTGAACGTCGAGCCGGGCGGCCGACCGTGCGGTTGTGGAAATCGGGGCTGCTGGGAGCAGTACGCCAGTGGCAACGCGCTGGTCCGCGAGGCACGCTACCTCGCCTCGGAACGGCGATCGGAGGCCGAGACCCTGCTGAACTTCGGCGACGGTACTCCCGAGGGTGTCCAGGGCGTCCACGTGACGAAGGCCGCCCGGGCAGGAGATCCGGTGGCCTTGGCGGCATTCGACTTCGTGGCGCGCTGGCTGGGGCGCGGCATGGCCGACATCACCGCGATCCTCGACCCGGAGTGCTTCGTCATCGGTGGCGGGGTCAGCGAGGCCGGAGATGTGCTGCTGGCATCCACGGTCAGGGCGTTCACCGAGTCCGTATCCGGCAAGGAGCATCGGGAAATGGCCTCAGTAGTCGTGGCCCAACTTGGGAACGCAGCGGGGATGGTGGGTGCTGCCGATCTCGCCCGGCACCGCTGACGCGGACGTCGTCAGTCGGCCCGGCCGGTCAGTTCCACGGCCAACTGCTCAAGGAACAGGCCGATGTCGGTGACCACGCCCTGTGCCTGCGCGCTGCCCCGGTCGGAGAGTTTGGTCACGGTGGACGGGTTGATGTCCACGCAGACCAGCGGGATCGACGCCGGCAGGATGTTGCCGGTCGCGATCGCATGCAACATGGTGGCGACCATGATCGAGAATCCGACGTCCTGCAACTGGGCACGCATCGCGCGCTGACCCTCGATGACGTCGGTGTACACGTCGGGAAGTGGACCGTCGTCGCGCACGGATCCGACCAGCACGAACGGCTTGTCGGCCTTGACCATCGAGTACATCAGGCCGTCGGTGATCGCTCCGGCGGCCACGGCCGCGGCGATGGAACCGTGGGATCGCACGCGGTTGATGGCGCGGATGTGGTTCTCGTGTCCGTGATCCACCCCTGAGCCCTTGCTGAGGTCCACGCCCAGGGATGTCCCGTACATGTTCGACTCGATGTCGTGCACCGCCAGCGCGTTGCCGGCGAACAGCACGTCGACGTACCCGTGTTCCACGAGCCGGGACAGCGCGGGGGCACCACCGGTGTGCACAATGGCCGGTCCGCCGACCCAGAGAATGCGCTGGCCCGCCTGCTTGCACTCTCGCATCTGCTGGGCGATCTGACGGACCTGCAGAGCTTGGGGCTTCTCGCTGGAGACCACTGAATTCATGAACTCGAAGACGGATTCCGAGGACGGCCGCGGCGGTGGCGGGACGAGCACCTTCACCCCGAGGAAGCCGATCACGACAGGCTCACCGGCCAGCACGTCCGACATCGCCACGGTGGTGAAGACCCCGTCGCGGAGCACCAGCCCGCAGTCCATCTCGGGGTTGCTGACCGGCAGCCACTCGCCGTCCACGCGCACGTAGGTCTCGAAGTTCGTGCTGGAGTGGAATCCCTCGGGGAACACCCCGTCCATCGGCGCCGGCACCATCACAGCATCGGCGGTCTCGACCGGGTTGGCCCCGTGGCTCTGCAGGCGCACGAGCAGGTCGTTGAGCTGCTCGGGATCCTCGTGGGTGATGGTGATGCGGGTCGTCGACTCGTCATTCTTGGTCTTGCCGAACACCAGGTCTGAGATCTCGTAGTCGGCCCCGGATTCGAGGATGTCGTCGAGGGCCCTGCTCAAGAGTCCGGAGTCGATGAGGTGGCCCTGCATCTGGACGATTTCGCTGATGGTCATGGCCGCAATCCTGTCACGCGGGCTGTGGCCGAAGCCACGTCTTCAGACAACCGACCCGTCGTCCCATCCGTCCTCGGGCTCGTGCGGTGAGCGCAGGACGAGGGTGAGGAATCCCAGAACGAAGGCCGCGATTCCCAGGGTCACTGCTGCCGGGCCGACGATGCCAGGGGCCAGCACGCCGCCGAACAGAAGAAGCGGACCCCCGATCGTGCCGGCCCAGGCGAACCTGCCCACTGTGTCGATCTTCGGCAGGGGTGGCGGTTCCGGTGGGACGAATGACTCCTCAGGCTCCGGTGGTGGCGACGCGGGTACGTCCGGTGGCAGTTGCGGCATCCCGTCCCCGAGTTCGGCCACGATCCGTTCCCAGGCGTTCTCGTCGTAAGGAACCTTGTCGGACGGCTCATCATTGCTCATCCGTGGTCACCCTTCTCGCGAACTCGAGGCTCTGCTCGAAGATCAACGGCGCGTCGTTGTCGACGGTTGCTACATGGTAGGAGTTCTCCAGCAGCACCTCGACGGCGTCGCGGCTCGCGACGTTGGCCAGCAGCCAGGCGGCGTTCGACGGTTCCACGAGATGGTCGTCGGCACTGCGCATCAGCAGCAGCGGCTGGGTGACCTTGTGGATGTCGGACTTCACCAGCGACCAGAGCAGCGTCATGGAGTAGGCCGCGTTGAGGGGGATCCGGGTGTAACTGGCGTGGGTCCCGCCGCGCTTCTTGATGTCGTTGTTCAAGGCCGGCAATGCCGGCAGCACCCGCCGCGCGTAGGGCAGCACCCGGCGCTCGGCCCGCTCACTTTGAACGACGGGGTTGACCAGAACCAGGCCCGCCACCGCCTCGGGCTGCTGCTGCGCCAGCCGCAGGCCCAGGGTGGCCCCGTTGGCCAAGCCCATGACCACGGTGCGCCGGCAGCGCTTCTGCAGGCCGGCGAGACCACGATGGGCCTCCAGGTACCAATCCTGCCAGACCGTGGCGTTGAGATCCTGCCAGCGGGTGCCGTGGCCGGGCAGCCGGGGAGCGACCACCGTCAGGCCTGCATCCGCCAGGAACTGGGCCCACGCCTTCACGGAGTCCGGCGAACCGCCGAAACCGTGCAGCACTAGCGCACCGAGTTCGCCACCGTCGTGGGTGAACGGTTCGGCACCGGTCATCAGCGGCACGGCTCGTCCTTTCGCCGTTCCCGATCGTCTCACGGTCATTAGCGCAGCGAAGTCCCCGCGTCCAGCAGAAGGTCACGGAATGGTCCGTTTGCCCACACGTGCGGGGGAGTCGTTGCCGCAATGTCGCAGGTGCCCGTAGGGTCGTATCCAACAGATCCGGGAGGCCGCCAGTGTTGTATTGGATGTTCAAGTACATCCTGCTCGGACCCTGGCTGCGCCTGCTTTACCGGCCGCAGGTGGAGGGCTTGGAGAACATCCCCGACGACGGACCCGCGATCCTTGCCAGCAACCACCTGAGTTTCTCCGACTCGATCTTCCTGCCGCTGGTCTGCAAGCGGCACATCACGTTCCTGGCCAAGGCCGAGTACTTCACCGGCCGCGGGATCAAGGGGTGGCTCACGCGGGCCTTTATGAAGGGCGTGGGGCAGGTGCCCATCGACAGGTCCGGTGGCGGGGACGCGGCGTTGAACACCGCACTGCGCGTACTCGGGGAGAACGAACTGCTGGGCATCTACCCCGAGGGCACCCGGTCGCCGGACGGTCGGCTCTACCGGGGCAAGACCGGGGTGGCGCGCATGGCGTTGCAGGCCGGGGTCCCGGTGATACCGGTGGCGATGATCGGCACCCGGGAGATCCAGCCGGCCGGTCAGAAGATCCCCAATGTGCGCCGGGTCGGGATCAAGATCGGCAAGCCGCTGGACTTCTCGCGCTACGAGGGCATGGACAACGACCGCTTCGTGCTGCGCTCCATGACTGACGAGATCATGTACGAGCTGATGGAACTGTCCGGTCAGGAGTACGTGGATCTGTACGCCTCGCGAGCCAAAGAGGTCATTGCGGACGGCGAGTCGGTCCAAGCCGCGGCGGCCGCCCAGGCACTTTAGGCGCCCAGACGGCGCGGTGGCCGCCCGGACGCTGTGGGTTACCCTTCAGGGGTGTCCGATCTTCCTTCTCACAACGTGATCACGTGGCCGGATCTGCCGGCTGCGCAACAGCCGTTGTGGCCTGACGCGCAACGCCTGGCGCAGGTGAGTGCCGAACTGGCCGTGGTGCCGCCATTGGTGTTCGCAGGGGAGTGCGACCAGCTCATGGGGCAATTGGGGGCAGCCGCGCGTGGCGAGGCCTTCGTGCTCATGGGTGGCGATTGCGCCGAGACTTTCGCAGCCAACACGGCTGACTCGATCAGGGCGCGGCTGAAGACCGTTCTGCAGATGGCTGTCGTCCTGACCTACGGATCGCGCATGCCGGTGGTGAAGATCGGACGGATGGCCGGTCAGTACTTCAAGCCGCGCAGCAAGCCGTTGGAGACCCGGGGGTCGGTGAGCCTGCCGTCCTACTTCGGTGACGGTGTGAACGACCAGGCCTTCGAGCCGGAAGCCCGTGACCTCGACCCCGGTCGCCTGCTGGGCGCCTACCACGCGTCCAGTGCGGCGCTCAATCTTGTGCGCGCCTTCACGCAGGGTGGCTACGCCGACCTGCACCAGGTCCATGCCTGGAACCAGGACTTCGTGCGGGAGTCGCAAGCCGGCATCAGGTACGAGCGGATCGCCCGGGAGATCGACAGCGCCTTGGCCTTCATGAAGGCCTGCGGTGCCGACCCGGAGGAGTTCCGCCGCGTGGACTTCTACGCCAGTCATGAAGCGCTTGTCCTCGACTACGAGCGACCCTTGGTGCGCATCGACTCGCGCACGGGCAGCCCTTACTCGGTGTCCGGCCACTTCTTGTGGGTGGGTGAGCGTACCCGTGAACTGGACGGCGCCCATATCCAGTTCGCCTCGTTGATCCACAACCCGATCGGCGTCAAACTCGGTCCGACCGCCACGCCGCAGGACGCCTTGGCGCTGGCGCAGGCGCTGAACCCGGACCGGATTCCCGGGCGTCTGACGTTCATCACCCGCATGGGTGCGGATACCGTGCAGGACGTGCTGCCGGCCATCGTGGAGAAGGTCGAAGCCGACGGACACCCGGTCGTGTGGGTGTGCGATCCGATGCACGGCAACACCCGCGAGACCAGCGGCGGGGTGAAGACCCGCCAGTTCGAGGACGTCACCCGAGAGGTGCATGGCTTCTTCGCCGTCCACGAGAGCCTGGGCACCCACCCCGGCGGGTTGCACATCGAACTGACCGGTGACGACGTCACCGAGTGCCTCGGCGGGATCGGCGGGCCGCAGGAGCAGGATCTGCCGTACCGGTACGAGACCGCGTGTGACCCCCGGCTGAACCGGGTGCAGAGTCTGGAACTGGCCTTCGAGGTCGCCGACCGGCTGGACGGGATGCGCTGAGGCCACCGGGGTGTGGCTCCGGTCGTTCGTCGTTCACTCACTTGTCCTGCCCGTCTTGCGGGTTGAGCCTCCGGCCGCCGAAAGTGGGCACCTCGCATAGCCTTCTGCCACGTTTGGGCGGGCGATACTGGTTGATACGCCGCATTTCGGGCACAATTTCCGCACAAAGATGGCAGATTCCTGAATCCGGCTTCGTTCCGTGCCACTTTCGTGCGGCGCATCGGATTGGCCGCCGCTCAGGACCCGGCGCGCAACCTCATGTGCGCCGCGGCAATCGGCACAGTTCGGCGGTCACTGAAGTGGGGTTCGCACCCGCCGGCGCGCCGTGCGTTCGATAGAGGTGGTGACCAGGCGCAGTAGCGGGGCTCAGGTGATGGTCAACGTGATGAGGGTGCCGCGCTCGACCTGGCTGCCGCCCGAGGGGTTCTGGGACAGGACCCGGTTGGCGATCGTCACGCCGAACTGCTCCTCGGTGGTCACCTGGAACCCGGCGTTCTCCAACGTTGTCCTGGCAGACTCCGTGTCCATCCCGACGACGCTGGGGACCGGCACGAACTGGGAGCCCTTCGACACCAGCATGCGGACCTTGTCCCCGCGGAAGGCGGTGGTCCCGCCCGCCGGCTCGGTGCCGATCACCTGCCCGAACGGAACCGTCTCGTCGAACTGCTCGACAACCCGCGGTTTGAGGCCGCCGCCGATGAGGGTTGCCTGCGCCTGGTCCAGGGTCATCCCGCGGACATCAGGCACCACCACTGGTTCCGGGCCCAGCGACAGGGTCAGAGACACCGGGGTGTCGCGTTTGAGCGGCGTGCCCACGGCCGGGTCACTGCGCACGACCAAGCCCTCGGGCACCTTGCGGCTGTAGTCCTGCACGATCTGGCCGGCCTTCAGGCTCACCGACTCCAGGGCCGAGGTAGCCCCGGCCTGACTCATACCTTTAACGTCGGGCACCCGGAACCTCTCCGGACCCTTGGACAGGATCACCGACACCGTGCCGTTGGCCTCGACCCGCCCGCCGGCACCGGGATCACTGCTGATCACCGTGCCCGCCTCACGCTTCTCCGAGAACTGCTCTTCTGTGACCGTCATGGACAAGCCGACCTTCTGCAGCGAGGCCAGCGCCTCAGCCCGGGTCTTGCCCACGAGTTTCGGCGTGCGCACGGTGTCGGTCGTGCCAAGCTGCCAGGCGCCGAATCCCACCGCGACTGCGACCACGGCCAATAGGGCCAACCAGATGCCGCGGCGCTTCTTACGGGTCTTGACCGCAGGTTTGCCGGCAGCTTTTGCAGGCGGTCCCACAACGGCCACCGCCGGGCGTTCGGGAGCGGGTGCCGGCGGCTGTTCGTGCATGAGCGTGGGCTGGGGTTCCACAGGCGCCGGTGCCGGCAACTCGCTGGCGACCACCAGGGTTTCGGGGGCGACGGTGGGCAGGGTCGCTGCGGGCGCTCGCAGGGCTGGGACGCCGGCGTTGGGGTCCGCCTGCCGGCGCAGGTTCGCCACCGCGATCAGCATGGCGGTCGCGCTCTGGAAACGGTCGGCGGGGTTCTTCTCGGTGGCCTTCTCGCACAGCTCGTCGATGGCTGCGTCCACCTCGACGAACGCACTGGGATCGGGCACCCGCTGCGTCTGGTGCAGAGCCAGGACGTCGTCGGCACTGTCCGCACGGAACGGGACGTGCCCGGTGAGCATCTCGAAGAGCAGAATGCCGGCGCTGTAGAGGTCGCTGCGCGGGTCGGGGACGCGGTCGAGGGCCTGCTCCGGAGCCAAGTACGCCGCGGTTCCCAGCAGCAGGGAAGTGCGGTGGTCACCGGCCTCGATCGCCCGGGCGAGACCGAAGTCGGTGACTTTGACATCTCCGCGGTCGGCCAGCAACACATTTTCCGGCTTGATGTCGCCATGCACAAAGCCGGCGGAGTGGGCGGCCTGCAGGCCCTTGAGCACCGAGGTCAGGATGTCCAGCGCGCGGGACACGGGCAGCCGGCCACCCCAGGTCAACTCCTGCCGCAGCGTGCGTCCGGGCACGTACTCCATCACCAGATAGACGGCGTCGGCGGTCCGTCCGCGGTCGTACACCGCCACGACGTGGGGATCGGAGAGCCGGGCGGCCGCGCGCGCCTCCGTCACGAAGCGGTCGGTGAACCCCGGCTCGTAAACGAGGTCTTCGCGCATCACCTTGACCGCAACGACGCGTTCGAGTCGCGAGTCGAACCCCTGGTAGACCGTTCCCATGCCACCGGTGGCCACGACCTTGTCCATGCGGTAGCGCGCGTCGAGCACGCGGCCGCAGAGGTCGGAAGTGGTGCGCACCTAACGAGTGTACGTTCGACCCCGGTGTCGGGAATCGCAACGGGCGTACATGATGTGGTCATGGCCAAACAGCGAAGTGAGATCGCCATGTCGCCGCAGGAGGTCGACGAGTTCCTCCAAGGCGGTGGAAACATCCAACTGGCTCTCTACGGTCCGGACGGCTACCCGGACATAACCCCCATGTGGTTCGTCGTGGACCAGGGTGCGATCTGGATGCGCACCTACGGCCGCAGCCAGAAGGTTCTCAATGCCCGCCGCGACCCTCGGTGCTGCCTGGTGCTCGAACGCGGTGAGCACTACGTGGAACTGCGGGGGGTACAGGTCACCGGAGACTTGCAGATCAGCGAGGATCTGGACCGGATCTGCTGGGTGGCGGCACGCCTGATGGTCAAGTACGAAGGTGTGGACCCCGAGCACATTCCCGCGCTGGAGGCGGCTTACATGGCCAAGGCTCCCAAGCAGGTGGCGTTGAGCCTGCCCCTGGAGCGCGTGGTCTCCTGGGATCACCGGAAACTCTCCTGAGCCGATGGTCTACCTGTTGGTGCTGCTGGGGATCTTCCTGGCCAGCGCGTGGTTGGAGGTCGTAGTACGCACGCGCGTGTTCCGGCGCTGGCGCAGGTTGGCGCTCGCATTGGCCATCACCATCGTGCCCCTGGTGATCTGGGACTGGTATGCGATCTCTGCCGAGCACTGGCACTTCCACAACATGACGGGAGTCACGCTGGGGATCCTGCCTCTGGAGGAGCTGCTGTTCTTCATCGTGGTGCCGATCGCCGGGATCCTCAGCCTCGAGGCAGTGCGGGCTGTGAAGCGCTGGCCTGCTGGCGACGAACAGCCATGACGTACACCCAGATCGCGGTCATGGCAGTGCTGTTGGCGCTGGCCCTTGACCAACTGCTGCGTACCCGCCTGGTCACCCGCAAGGTCTTTTGGGTCTCCTACGCCATCATCGTGTTCTTCCAACTGCTGTCCAACGGCGTGCTCACCGGCAGTGGGACGGTGCATTACGACGGCGAGGTGATCATCGGCTCGTCAAGTCCTGAAGGCGCAAGGCCGCCGTTCATCGGCGACGGCCGCATCGCCTACGCGCCCATGGAGGATCTGCTGTTCGGTTTCGCCATGATCTTGTGGTCGCAGGCATTGTGGATCTGGTTCGGCCGGCGTGGGGTGCAGCGCGAACCGATGTCCGGACCGCCGGTGTGGCAGAGCCGCGGCTGAGCTCAGTCAACCAATCGGCAGCAGCGCTACCCGCGGGCCCGCACTGCGCGCACCGCAGCGGGTCCGGCCACCGCGATACGACGGGGGATGGACACGCTGGCGCGCTTGCTGAACACGTCGTAGTCGTTGGCCGCAACCTCGTCGACGATGCCGCAGTACAACGTGCTCGCGGCCTGGATACAGGGCTGCGAGGAGGGGGCCAGCATCGCGATCCCGGGGTTGGCCCGCGCCTGCAGCATCTTGACCCTGCCGATCTGCTCGGCGAGGGCTTCGCGCCAGTTGTCAGTCACGCGCTGAGCGCGCACGTCGGCCGGCGTCACCCCGTGGGCCGCCAGTTCATCCAGCGGGAGGTAGATGCGACCGCGCTGAAGATCCTCGCCGACGTCGCGGATGAAGTTCGCGAGCTGGAAGGCGATGCCCAGATCGCGCGCGTGGTCGTAGGCGCGTTTGCTGCGC
>JALOLM010000236.1 GCA_025455985.1 Candidatus Nanopelagicales bacterium
CGCGGGCATGGTCGAGCAGCTTGTCCAGCTCGGGGCGGCGGGTGGCGACTCCGGAGATGTGGTCGACGTAGGTGCGGTCGACCCCCGCGGTGGTCAGGGCGTCGAGCTGGAGCTGCGGGTCCTGGGCGTTGGTCGACACGCGGGCGTATCCGAGGCGCATGAGGCTGGTGTACCAGAAACGGCCGACACCGCTGGGACGACACGATTGTTCTGGACACGACTTCTGGAACGCCGTCGGGCCGGCGTGTCGTTCGGGAGCCTGTGGCCTTGGCCGTTATGTGGCGGGGTTCTGTCGCCGCTTCGTGAGTTCCCTGATGATCGGGCGAATCGTCCCGTGGGTCGATCCCCAACTGACACAGCCTCGTTCGCACGCTTAGCGACTCCGGGTTGCGTAAAACCACTTCAGTCCTCGCTGTATAGTTCAGCGCATGCTGACCATTGCTTCTCGCCTGGACGTGATGAACCGGTTGGGCCGCGCGCTGGCCGACCCGACCAGGTCCCGGATCATCCTGACGCTGCTCGACCGGCCGGCCTACCCGGCAGAGCTGGCCCGCGATCTGGACCTCACACGCTCCAACGTGTCCAATCATCTGGCGTGCCTGCGCGACTGCGGCATCGTTGCTGCCGAACCCGAGGGCCGCAAGACGCGCTACGAGATCGCCGATCCCCACCTGACGCAGGCGCTGACCGCCCTGGTTGACGTCACCCTCGCGGTTGACGAGAACGCCCCGTGCATCGATCCTGCCTGCTCGGTGCACGGATGCGACGCAGCAGAGGCGGGCGCGTGATCCTGGCTGCGGTCCTGCAGGCAATCGGCCTGTTCATCGCGACCAACATCGACGACATCATCGTGCTCTCCTTGTTCTTCGCCCGCGGCGCGGGCCAACGCGGGACGACCACCCGCATCTTGGTCGGCCAGTACGTGGGGTTCGCCTGCATCCTCGGTGCCGCTGTGCTGGTGACTATCGGAGCCGGAGCATTCCTGCCCTCAGCAGCTATCCCGTACTTCGGGCTCATCCCCCTGGCCCTCGGTCTCTGGGCTGCATGGCAAGCCTGGCGCGGAGACGATGACGACGATGACGCCAAGGTCACGGGCACGAAGGTCAGCGCGTGGACCGTCGCAGGAGTCACCTTCGCCAACGGCGGAGACAACATCGGCGTCTATGTCCCCGTCTTCCTCAGCGTGGAACCCATCGCAGTGGTCGCCTACTGCCTCGTCTTCCTCGCGCTCGTCGCGGTCCTGGTCGTAGTCGCCAAGTTCGTTGCCACCCGGCCGCCGATCGCTGAAGTCCTCGAGCGATGGGAACACATCCTGTTCCCCATCGTCCTGATCGGCCTCGGCATCGTCATCCTCGTCAGCGGAGGAGCGTTCGGTCTCTGACGGAGCCAAAGCGAACGAGAGAGGTCGCCAGGCTCGACGCTCCGGTATAGGGATCCCTGTGCGGGTTCATGCTGCGCAGCAGGAGAGTTTGGTGATGTCGGTGGTGAAGGTTTGGGCGGTGAGTTTGAGGCCTTCGGCCATGGTCAGGTAGGGGCTCCAGAGGTTGGCGACCTGGTCGGTGGTCATGCCGGCCTCGAGGATGTAGACGCCGGCGGCGGCGAGGTCACCGGCGTCCTGGGCGAGGGCGGTGATGCCGATGATGCGGCCGGTGTCGGCGTCGGTGACGATCTTGATGAGCCCGCGGGTGTCACGGTTGACGATGGCGCGCGGGACGTGCGCCAGGGGCAGGACGCGGCTGTCGCAGCGGATCCCGGCAGTGCGGGCCTGCTGGTCGGTCATTCCGACGGAGGCCAGGGCGGGGCTGGTGAACACGACCCGGGGCAGGTGGCGGTAGTCGACCTCCCGGCCGGCTCCGGTGAGGGCGTTGTCGGCGACCAGGGCGCCGTGGGCCGCGGCGACGTACACGAACTGCGGGTGGGCGGTGACGTCACCCGCGGCCCAGATCCGCGGGTTCGTGGTGCGCAGGTGGCTGTCGATGATGACCTCGCCGCGCTTGCCGGCGCGCACGCCGATGGTGTCGAGGCCGAGCGTGCCGGTGACCGGGCGGCGGCCGGTGGCAACGAGGAGCTCGGCCGCGCGGAGCTCGTGTGAGCCGTCGGCGGTGGTGGCGGTGACCGTGACCTCGCCGGTGGCCGGGTCGCGGCGCACCGCGGTGGGCACCGCGCCGCGGATGATCTCGATGCCTTCGTCGGCGAGGATTTCTTCCAGGGCGGTGGCGGCCTCGGGTTCCTCGTGGGAGGCCAGCCGTGAGCGGACGAGCATGGTGACCTGGGCACCGAGGCGGGAGAAGAGCTGGGCCTGCTCCATGGCGACGTAGCCGCCGCCGATGACCAGCAGCGACTCCGGGACGTGGTCCAGCTCCATCGCGGTCGTCGAGGTCAGATAACCGGCCTCCTGCAGGCCGGGGACCGGCGGCGCCCAGGGCGTGGAGCCGGTAGCGATGAGGTGGTGCGCGGCCCGGACGGTTTCCGCCGTGCCGTCCGGGCCGGTCACGCGGAGTGCCGGCTCAGTCGGTGTGCCGACGAAGGTGGCCTCGCCGGGGTGGAGGGCCCACCCGTACTCGGCGGCCAGGGCCGCGTACTTCTCGCTGCGCAGCGATCCGACGAGCTTGTCCTTGCCGGCGACCATGGCGGGCATGTCGACCGGTGGGGCGTCGGGGAGTGGCAGACCGGGGAACCGGGCGGCGTCGAGTGTGACGTGGCGGGCCTCGGCGGCCGCGAGCAGGGCTTTGGAGGGCACACACCCGGTGTTCACGCAGGTACCGCCGATGGTGCCGCGCTCGATCATCACCACCCGCTTGCCCAGGGTGGTGGCGCGGATCGCGGCCGCGAACGCCGCCCCACCGGACCCGATCACTGCCAGGTCATACGACCTGCCCTTGTCCGTTGCCGTCATAAGTCCTCCCTTGTTGCCGCGCCTCAGGACCAGGATCGACCTTCCAGTGCACTGGAAGGTCAAGGCAGAATGAGTGGCATGCGGATCGGTGAGGTGGCTCAGGCGTCGGGCACGACAGCTAAGACCCTGCGGTACTACGAGGACGTCGGACTCCTCCCCGACCCCGACCGCAGCCCGGCGGGGTACCGGGACTACGGCCCCGAGGTGCTCGACCGGCTGCACTTCATCCGCCGGGGCCAAGCCGCCGGGCTGACCCTGGCCCAGATCGGCCAGGTGCTGGCCATCCGAGACCGGGGCCAGGCCCCCTGCCAGCACGTCACCGACCTGCTCGACACCCGCCTCGCGGTCATCGACCGGCAGCTCGCCGAGCTCGCGCAGCTACGCACCACGATCGCCATCCTGCGCGAGCACGCCACCACCGGCGACCCGGCCACATGCTCCCCCGAGGACGTCTGCCGCTACCTGTGACCCGCGAAGGTCACCGGCCCGTGGCACCATCGCGACATGGCCGATGACACCCAGCAACGATGCTCGTGCTGCGGCCGCCAGCGGCCACGAAGGTCGCTCCACGCACTCGGGAGCGAACCGGCCTACATCTGCCGAAGGTGCGCGCTCTGGGTCGCCCTTCGCATCGCTCGCGACTGAACGACTCCGCCCGCAACGCGGGCACGCCGCCGGCCGCGGCGAACATCGTCGGATGGTGCGCGAAGGAACCAAAGGGCGCGAATGACGACCAATCATCACGCCGCCAGCGCGATCGCGGGCGCCCGTTGCCGCACTCCTCATCCGACGGTCTGAGCTCCACCGCCTGGCAGTGGTCCGAAGCCTGGAGAGGGCATCGGAGCCGGACGGGACCCCCTAACGCTCAGTGGTCCGCCCTCGCAGCGGTTGCGGTCGGTCCAGTTGTCCGTCCCGTAGGAGGAACCCGTTGCGGAGGCGGTGCAGGTCATCGGCGGAAACCCACGCCCGAATGTTCGCAAGACCGCCCGAGAAGGGTTGTCCGGTGACGGTGCGTCATATGGGACGGCCTGTCGTCCCGTAAACGAACGTTTCCGCTACGCCGGCCTGAGGACGCTGCGACGGGGTCGCTCGGCGAGGCGCGCTTTGTAGCGGAACTGCGTGCCGGAATCTACGGCGCGATAGTTCCCGGGTCCGACGGGTTTCGCTACGGTTCGGCGGGTGGGGCAACTCCTGGGGTACGCGCGCGTGTCGACCACCGACCAGGATGCGTCGTTGCAGATTGACGCCCTGACGAAGGCCGGCTGCTACCGGGTGTTCGTCGACACCGGCTCCGGGTCGCTGCAGCACCGGCCCGAGCTGGACAAGCTGGTGGACCAGCTGCGCCCTGGGGACACCTTGGTGGTGTGGCGACTGGACCGGCTGGGCCGCTCGATCCGGCACCTGATCGACCAGCTG
>JALOLM010000237.1 GCA_025455985.1 Candidatus Nanopelagicales bacterium
GAGGCCCGCACCTACCGGTTCCGGGCCCACTCGATGTTCGACCCGGAGCGCTATAGGGACAAGGCCGAGGTCGCGCTATGGCGTGAGCGCGACCCCATCGAGTTGATGCTGGCTCGCTTGCGCGCGGATGGCTCGCTGGACGAAGCAGCCCTCGCGGCGATGGAGCATGAGATCGCCGACGAAATCCAGGACGCAGTCGACTTCGCAGAGGCCTCGGCTGACGAGGACGTCGCTGACCTGATGAAGTTCGTCTACAGCCCGACGTCGACGGTCGTGGGGAGGTCGTCATGAGCGTCATCAGCTACCGCGAGGCGGTTCGAGAAGGGATCCGCGCGGCCATGCGCGAGGACGAGCGGGTCTTCATGATGGGTGAGGACATCGGCGAATACGGCGGTTGCTACGCAGTCAGCATGGGCCTGCTCGAGGAGTTCGGCCCTGATCGGATCCGGGACACTCCGCTGTCGGAGTCGGCGTTCGTGGGCGCGGGTATCGGCGCTGCGCTGGGCGGCATGCGACCCATCGTCGAGATCATGACGGTCAACTTCAGCCTGCTTGCCCTCGACCAGATCGTGAACACCGCCGCTGCGCTGCTGCACATGTCGGGCGGTCAGTTCAACGTTCCGCTGGTGATCCGGATGACTACCGGCGCCGGCCGCCAATTGGCTGCTCAGCACTCGCACAGTTTCGACGGCTGGTATGCCCACATCCCCGGCATCCGGGTGGTCGCTCCCGCCACCGTCGAGGATGCCCGCTGGATGATGCCCACAGCCCTGGCTGACCCGGACCCGGTGCTGATCTTCGAGCACGGCGGTCTCTACAACGCCTCCGGTGAGATGCCCGCGGGTGCGGGGCCGGTCGATCTGGACCGTGCCGCTATCCGGCGGACTGGCAAACACGTCACGCTGATCACCTACGGAGGAACACTTCCCACAACAATGGCTGCCGCTGAGCAGTTGGCCGAGGACGGCACTGAGGCCGAGGTCATAGACCTGCGGACGTTACGGCCCCTGGACGACTCCACGTTCCTGGATTCGGTGCGCCGCACCCACCGGGCCGTGGTCGTGGACGAGGGGTGGCGCAGCGGCAGCATTTCCGCGGAGATCTCCGCACGCATCATGGAACAGGTCTTCTACGAACTGGATGCGCCCGTTGGCCGGGTGGCCAGCAAGGAGGTTCCCACGCCCTACGCCCGGCACATGGAGCAGGCGGCGATCCCGAGCAGCGACGACATCGTCGTGGCCGTCCAGGCGGCCATGCGTGGCGAGAGCTGAGGCGTCATGGGCCTGTTCAAGATGCCGTCCCTGGGTGCGGACATGGACGAAGGGACGCTGCTGGAGTGGTTGGTCAAACCCGGCGACGCCGTCCACAAAGGCGATGTCGTGGCAGTCATCGACACCGCGAAGTCGGCCATCGATGTGGAGGTGTTCGAGGACGGGTTCGTGGGCGAGCTGCTGATCGAGCCGGGGACGCTGGTGCCCGTTGGGACGCCATTAGCACGCATCGACGGTGACGCCACGGCGGCCGAGCCGCAGGAGCCGCCGCTGCCGCCTGAGCCGGAACCCGAGCCGTCGCCACCGCCGCAATCCGCGCCGCGATTGACGCCCCCGGTGCGTCATCTGATGCACCAATTCGGCCTGGACACCGGTGACGTTGTCGGAACGGGACCGCAAGGGTCGATCACCCGCAAGGACGTCCTCGCCGCAGCAGGGGAGTCCAGCGCCGGTGGGCCGCCGGTTGCCGTCGAGCCTCCCGCGTCGCCAGCGCCAAGCAGAGCGCGAGTGACCCCTCGTGCCCGGCGACTGGCCGCGAAGCGCGGAGTGGATCTGGGGACCCTGACCGGTGCCCAGGTAGTGACCGGCCAGGACGTCGAGAGTGCCACGCCGCAACCCAAGGTCGACCGGACCGCGGCGATGCGAGCGGCGACCGCGGCTCTGATGAGCCGGGCGGCCCGTGAGATCCCGCACTACTACGTGGTGAGCACCTACGACATCACAGAAACGCTGGAGTGGCTGCGCGACTTCAACGCCGGGCGTAAGCCGCGGGAACGTGTGCTCCCGGCGGCGCTGTTCCTGCGGGCGGCGGTTATCGCAGCCGTGGAGGTGCCAGCGCTCAACGGGCACTGGGAGCAAGAGTTCGTCGCGGCTGAGGGAGTGGATCTGGGGGTGGCCGTGGCTACGCGCGCGGGCGGCTTGGTCACCCCGCGAGTCGTCGGGGCGCAGGCGTTGGACCTCGCCGGACTCATGACCCACCTCACCGACCTGGTCAAGCGGGCCAAGGCCGGTCGGCTGAAGGCCAGCGAGTTGTTGCCCGGCAGCATCACCGTCAGCAGTCTCGCCGACGGTGGGCCCGATGTCCTCTACGGCGTGATCTACCCGCCGCAGGTCGCGCTCGTCGGTGTGGGGGCGGTTGCGCCGCGGCCGTGGGTGGTCGACGGGGAAGTGGTCGTGCGCAGCACCGTCACCGTCACCCTCGCGGCCGATCACCGTGCCACCGATGGCCGCACGGGTGCACGTTTCCTCACGGCTTTCGGCCATGCACTCACTCACCCGGAGGAACTATGAATCAGACCCAAGCGCGCGCCGTCGTCGTCGAGGCGCTGGCCGATGTCGCCCCGGAGATCGACGTGGAGGAGTTCGACCCGGACACCAGTCTTCGCGACGGCGCCGACCTCGATTCGATGGACTTCCTGGCCTACATCGCGGCGGTGTCCGAGGCCATCGAGGCCGACATCCCCGAGGATGACTACGCCCGGCTCGACACGTTGAACCTCGCCGTGGCCTACGTCACCGAAAAGGGTTCAGCCGCCGGTTCCTGAGCCTAATCCGCCAGCTCCGCCTGGTGATCGACTACGAGCCGATCACCACCGCCATCGCGTACTCGCCATCGTGGGAGATCGAGACGGCCCACTGCTGGATGCCGAGTTCCTGCGCGCGTTCCAAAGCCGCACCGCGCAACGTCAACAGCGGCTCACCGTCCGGACCACGGTCGGTCTCGATGTCGGTCAGCGGGATGCCAGCGATCCCGACGCCCAAGGCCTTCAACACGGCTTCCTTGACCGCCCACCGTCCGGCCAGCGAATCGGGCCGGTCTCGGCACACCTGCACTTCGCGGGCGGTGAACGTGCGCCGGGTGAACGCGGGCGTGCGCACTGAACTCAACCGCGCGACCCGGACCAGGTCGGTCCCCAGGAAGGGCACTACTGGCCGAGCGCTTCGAAGACGCGGTCGAGTTTCGCCCCGAGTTCGGCCGCCAAGGGGGCAAGGTCGGGCTCCTCAGTGGCCGCCACCAGCATGCCCGGGTCGACCGTTTCGACGGTCACGCCGGAGTCCGTCTGGCGAAGCACCACGTTGCACGGCAGCAGGGTCGCGACGTGCGGGGAGATGCTCATCGCCTTGTGGGCGAAGCCGGGGTTGCAGGCGCCGAGGATCAGTGTCGGGGGGTAGTCCTCACCCAACTTGGCCTTCATTGTCGCCTGCATGTCGATCTCGGTGAGGACTCCGAAACCTTCCTCGGCCAGTGCCGCCCGGGTCGCGGCGACTGCCTCGTTGAAGGGGAGGTCAAGATGTGCTGCCGGTGCGCTCATAAGCCCACGGTAATCGCCTGTTCGCGCCGCGGGCGCCGGAAGGTTGAATGGATACGCACCGAGAATGGGCCAATCCGTTCAACCTTCTCGCCGCAGCCGTGGGGTACCTTCGCGCAGTGACCCGTCTGTGCTGGATCGTCGCTGCGGTGACTGCTCTGGCAGCGTGCTCGGCCGCCACCCCACCGGTGTCGACAGTCGTCTACCAGACCCGATCGGACACCCCGCTGAACAAGATCGAGATCCAGGTCCAGAACGACGGGGAGAAACCAGTCACGGTGGACTTCGCGCAATTGAGCTCGCCGGGCCTGGCCGGGACGCCTCAGTGGAACGAGCCGGTGGAGATCCCAGCGGGTGCCGCCATGGATCTGAAGGTGGCTTTGCCTGCGGCCAATTGTGGCGGCCAGCGCGACCCGCAGGTACAACTGCGCGTAGACGGCACGACCGTGACAATCGCCGCCGACGACAAGCTCGGCCAATTGGCCAAATACATCGACAACGACTGTCTGCGCCAGGCCGTTGAGCAACAGATGGATCTGCGGATCGCGGCGATCGATGATGAGGGACTGGTCATCGAGGGTTCCACTGGCGAGGTGCGGGTCGGAGAACTGGGCACCACGACGCTGTTTCGGCCGCGCAACCCGATGGCGATCGCGCGGGGCGCTGACCGGGTAAGGCTGAAGCCGAACCGCTGCGACGCCCATGCGCTGGCCGAGGACAAGCA
>JALOLM010000238.1 GCA_025455985.1 Candidatus Nanopelagicales bacterium
GACGACGACCGCGCTTGCGCTTGCGTGGGTGTGGCCCGAAGTCGCGCCGGCCAGGCGGGTGCTGGTCGTCGACGCCGACGTGGCTGGTGGTGACATGACTACCGGCTACCTACGGGGAGCAGTGACCTCGACCGACGGCCTGCTGGGATTGGCCGGCGACAGAAGTAGCGACGTGGGGGCCGCACTTTGGGGTCACCTCATCGCTCTCGACGACGATGGGACCCGACTGCTGCTCACCGGAATCAACGACCCCGCGCAAGCACGTTCGCTCGTCGGTACCTGGCCGAATCTCGCCAGTGTGTTCGCGAAGCTTCATGACGAGGACCCGGCCGTCGATGTCATCGTCGACCTCGGTCGCCTCGGCTCCGCGCACGAGGCCACAGTGTTGCGACAGCGAGCTGACCACGTCCTGCTGGTGATGCGTTCGTCGCTCACGTCGACGGCATCCGCCCGGTCGGCGGTGCGCCGACTTGCAGAGGAGCGCGCAGCTGCTCACGAGGATCCGTTGGGTCTTGGCTGTGTACTGGTGGGCGAGTGCCAGCCGTATAGCCGTGCGGAGATCGCCGATGCGGTCGGAGCTCCGGTCGTGGCGACAATCGCGTGGGATCCGACAGCCGCTGACGTGTTCTCGACAGGGTCACCCGCCGGTTGGCGGTTCGGCCGATCGCCATTGCTGCGCTCCGTCCGAGCTGCCGCTGCTGCCCTCGGTACTGCGGCCACTCCAACACACGTCCCCCCGGCACAGCGCGAACCGGTACCGGCGGCCGGCGGAGCCCACGGTCGGGGGGTGGCGACATGACAGAACAACTGCGCGCCTGGGACGTCGACGGTCTTGCCAGTCCGGCCCGCCCTGGCCCGTGGTCGGCGGAGGTGGTCACCCCTGAATGGCCCGCACCGCAAGCGCCCCCCGAGCCCGCGAGCGTCGACCACGCCGTCGTACGGGACACCCGTCGCCAGATCGCTGAGCAACTCGCCGCCCGGCTACAGGCTGAGCCGATCGCAGATGCTGCTGCGCGACGCGAGCTCTGTCGATCGTTGCTGGCCGAACTGCTCACCACGCAGGCACGTGAGCGTGTCCGGGCTGGGCTCGACGCGCGGACCGTCGAGGAGGAGTACGCGCTGGCCGACGCAGTGATGGCCGCACTGTTCGGACTTGGCCGACTCCAGCCACTGGTCGACGACCCCGACGTCGAGAACATCGAGGTGAACGGTCACGACCAGGTCTGGGTGTCCTACGCCGACGGCCGAGAGGAGCCAGGTCCACCGGTAGCCGACTCCGACGAGGAACTCATCGAGCAGCTTCAGTTGTTGGCGGCCCGCGTCGGGGGTTCGGAGCGGACTTTCTCCACTGCCAACCCGCGGCTGCACATCCGACTCGAGGACGGTTCACGGCTTGCGGCGATGGCGTGGACGACGCCGCGTCCCCAGGTCGTGGTCCGCCGACACCGTGTCCGCGACGTCGACCTCGACGACCTGATCGAGCTCGGAACTCTCGACACGTCGCTCGTCGCGTTCCTGCGGGCAGCACTGCGGGCCGGCAAGAACATCGTTGTCACCGGCTTGCAGAACGCGGGCAAGACGACCCTCATCCGGGCGCTTGCCAATGAGTTCCCGCCGATGGAACGGTTCGCCACGATCGAGCGCGAGTACGAGCTGCACTTGCATGAGATGCCGGAGCGACATCCTCGAGTGGTTGCCATGGAGGCGCGCGAGGGGAGTAGTGAGAAGGATGCCGCCGGTCACCGTGCGGGAGAGGTCACCCTGTACGACCTTGTCGTGGACTCGCTGCGGATGAATCTGCGGCGCATCATCGTCGGCGAGGTCCGTGGCAGTGAGGCCATCCCGATGCTTGAGGCGATGAGCACCGGTGACGGGTCGCTGTGCACCGTCCACGCCAGAACCGCCCACCATGCCCTCGACCGGCTGGTCACCTTGTGCCTGTCCGCCGACATTGGCATGACCGACGTTTTCTCCTACCGCCTCGTCTCCGGGTCGGTCGACTTCCTGGTGCACATCAACCTGCTCGACGAATCCGCGATCGGTGGCGGCCGTCACCGGTTCGTCTCTGAAGTTCTGGAGATCAACGGGATGGGCGAAGGGGGGCGCCCGACGATCACGACAGTGTTTGGGCCCGGTCCGGATGGTCGCGCTGTTCCCACACATGCTCCGGCTTGCCTACCCGAGCTGCTCCGGGTCGGCTTCGATCCCGCGTTTCTCGATGCGCGCATGGGCACGTGGCCGGCGCCGTTGCAGACGGTTGGGATGACGCCGTGACCCCACTACTGGCGGCATTGACAGGCGCGGCGATTGTGACCGGGCTGCTTCTGGTTGTGTCCGGACTGCGACGAGTGCCCGCGGGCTCGCGTCCGCACCTGAGTCTGCCGACGGGCATCCAGGGTGGAACTCGGTGGCGGGCCACCACCACGTGGTCGCGATGGCGTGGCCCAGTTGCACTGGGGGCAGCAGCGTTGGCGTGGTTGCTGAGCGGCTGGCCGGTCGCCGGGCTGATTGTGGCGCTCACCATCTGGGGACTGCCTGTTCTGCTGTCGACGTCGCGTGATGTGGCCCGGGCCATTGACCGGATCGAGGCCGTTGAGGAGTGGTCACGACGCCTCGGTGACGTCCTCGTCGTTGGCGTCGGACTTGAGCAGGCCATCACGGCGACGGTGCGTACCTGTCCTGAGCCAGTGCAGCCGGAGGTCTCAGCGCTGTCGGCACGGTTGACCGCACGTTGGTCCACGGAGTCTGCGCTGCGCGCGTTTGCCGACGACCTCGACGATGCCACCGGGGACCTGATCGCCGCGACCTTGATCCTCGGTGCCCGCCGCCGAGGTCCTGGTTTGGCTCGCGTCATGGCCGCGGTCGCGGACTCGGTCGCCGAGGAAGTGGCCATGCGCCGCAAGGTGGAGGCAGAGCGTGCCAAGCCCCGCGCGACAGCCCGGGCGGTCACCCTGATCACCTTGGGCGTAGTCGCGATTGGTGCGCTCAACGGCACCTATCTGGCGCCGTATCGCACCACGCTGGGTCAACTAGTTCTTGCCGCGATCACGCTCGGCTTCGTCGGGGCGCTGGCATGGATGCGCGCACTGACCCTGACCAAACCCGAACCGCGATTCCTCGTCAGCCGAGCGAGGCGCGGCCACGGGCGATCCGCCCCGACTTCCGAGAACTCCTACTTACCAAGTCAACTGGGGCTGACGTGATCAGCGCACCGGTCGTCCTCGCGGGTGCCTGCGTCGGCGCGGGGATCACCCTCGTCGTTCGTTCCCTCGTGCAGCCAGCCCCTGATCTGCGGTCGGCGCTTGAGCACATCGACGGCAGCGGCCAGGCACTTCCCACCACCCGAGGAGGCGTGCTTCCGGGCCCGTTGGGTCAGGTAGCCGCGCGTACGGCCCCGCGCATCGTTGAATCCCTCAGGTTGCGCCGATTCCGCGCGGACCTCGAACTGGTAGGCGAAACACCCGAAACCCTCGCGATCCGCAAGGTCGGCTACGCACTGCTCGGACTGGCATTCCCTGCCTTGCTAGTGATCCTGATGGCGGCCATGGGAGTGCTCCCACCATTGGCCATCCCGTTGGTTGCATCGTTGGCGCTGGCCGCCGCGCTGTTCTTCGTCCCCGACGTGGACCTCCACCGACGAGCCGCGACAGCCCGCGACGAGCTACGTCGCGTTGTCTGCGCCTACCTCGAACTCGTCGCCCTCGAACGCGCAGGTGACGCTGGCACCGTCGAGGCCCTCGAACGGGCCGCCACAGTTGGTGACTCACCAGGCTTCGTCCTCATCCGCGATGCCCTGACGGGCGCAGAGCTCGCCGGCAAACCGCCGTGGCAAGGCCTTACCGACCTCGCGGAAACCGTGGGTGTTCCCGAACTGGGTGACATCGCCGACATCATGCGGATATCCGGGGAGGACGGCGCCGCCGTCTACGCAACGCTGCGTGCCCGCGCAGCCTCCCTGCGTACCCAGCTGCTGACCGCCAGCGCGACCCAGGCCAACACGGCGTCCGAGCACATGATCGTCCCGGTCGCGCTGCTCGGTATCGCGTTCATGGCCCTCATTGGCTACCCCGCCTTCGCCCGCATTCTTTTCGGCTGACCCGATTCATCAACCACCAGGAGAGCACTACCGAACCAAGGGAGACCGGACATGAGTGACGACCTGATCCAGCCCGCCTTCATCGTGCTGCGCGGGCTCGCCGAACGAGCCCGAACCGGCGTGGCACAACGGGTGCGAGGAGCGGAACCTGACAGTGGGGTGTCGACTCTGGAGATGGTGATCATCGCGCTTGGGTTGGTCGCGGT
>JALOLM010000239.1 GCA_025455985.1 Candidatus Nanopelagicales bacterium
ATGGTCGGATACGAGATGCGCATCGGCGGCTGGACCCGCGAGTTCGGCGTGGCCGATACCCTCGCCCCCGGCTCGAGCCTCACAGTGCGCATCGGCAAAGGCCGCGACCACTCCACCACCCGTTTCTTCGGGATGCCTCACTCGATCCTGAACAACACCGGCGACCTGGTGTCATTGCGCTCCTTCGATGCCCGCGTGATCGACTGCTACGCCTACGGACAGTTGCGCAGTCGCCGCTGCAATTGAGCCCTGCCGCCGGTGGTTGCGCCGGTCGCCGCCCATTGTCGCGGAGTTACGCCGACACGCCGGCCTGTCCGGGTAACTTCGCAACAGCCGCGCAGGTTGGACCGCGATAAGGGCCGTGTCCGCCTTGATATGATTCCCGCATGCCCAGCAAGGCCAAGAACATCTATTGGGCCGTGCGCCGTGTGTGGAATTCCCGCAATTCAGGGCAGATGCTCGCCGCTTGGGAGAACCAGACCGGCGACCGGGTCCTGCCCGACGACCACTTCGAAACGATGGTTTACTACGCCGACGGCGTGGTGAACATGTACCAGCTACGGCAGTGGTACGAACCGCTCAAGGCGCTCAACGAGCAGTCGCCGGTCGTGCTGGTGTGCCGGTCGGTCTCATCTGCGCTGGCTCTGCTTGAGGAGTCGCCGGTCCCGGTGGTCTACGGCGGACGCATCGAGGACATTGAGAACCTCGTGAACCGCCAGCGTTTCAAGACCGTGCTCTACGTCAACCAGAACACCCGCAACTTCCAGATGATGCGGTTCGCCACGATGCTGCACGTCTTCATCAGCCACGGCGAGAGCGACAAGTCGTACATGACCTCGGGCCAGATGAAGTGCTACGACTACGCGTTCATCGCCGGGGATGCCGCAGCGAATCGGCTCAGCCAGGCGCTGATGGGCTACGACGTGCCGTCCAGGACCAAGCGCATCGGCCGGCCGCAGTTGGACACCGTCGCCAGCGGCGGTGTGCCGCTTCCCGACGACGATCGGACCGTGGTCTTCTATGCGCCGACCTGGGAGGGCGATCGCCCGAGCATGAGTTACGGGTCGCTTGCATCCCACGGTGTGGCCATGACCCAGGCGCTGCTGGCTTCCGGACGCCACCGGCTCATCGTCCGTTCCCACCCCCGCACCGGCGTGGTCTCCGCCGAACACAAGGCTGCCAGCGACGAGATCGCTGCGCTGATCGCGCAGGCCAACCTCGCCGATCCGTCGGCGAACCACGTGTTCGATCAGACGCCCACCTTCGACTGGCAATTGCAGGCCGCCGACCTGTGCATCACCGACGTCAGTGCCGCCGCTCTCGACTGGCTGGCCACGGGCAAACCGCTGATCGTCACCAAACCGGCATCGCGCAACGCGGTGCTGCCGGACGCCGGCTACCTGGCCACGTTGGATCTGCTCCCCGCGAAGAAGGCCGGGGAGATCGTGGCGGTCCTTGACGAAGTGAGCGCGGACACAGGTCTGGCGCAGGAGCGCGAGAAATGGGTCACCTACTACTTCGGCGACACGACCCCGGGCACACCCACGGCGGCCTTCCTGCAGGCTTGTCGGGAGCTGCGTGAAGAGCGCGACCGACTCATGGCCGAGTTGCCCGCCGAGCAGTCGCCCGGCAACTCCCCCAGCGACGCCCACCGGGAGATCACCGAACTCGAAGAGATCGAGTTCGAGAGCTAGATCGGCCCACGGCCTCTCACCGATGCCACAAACACTCCCGGATGCGCACCCCCGGCGGCGGCGCCGGCGCGACTCAACCCGAGACGCCCCGCTTCATCGCGCGGGCAACACCCTTGGCCGACCAGCGACGCTGTGGGGCTGACACGGGAGCGGCGGCCTGTTCCACCTGGGCCTGCTCGACCAGGGCCCGCCGCTGGGCCAACGACTCGGTCACAACGCCGATCGCCGCGGCAACTGCAGCATCCATGTCCAAAGCCTGCTGCGGATCGTCGGCACCGGATCGCGGTTCAGCGGCCAATGCCTGCGGATCGCCGATCACGTTGACACCCAGAGCGCTCAGGCCGTCGGCGAAACCCTGGCCCAAGGCTGCTGCCCGTTCAGCGGCCCACTTCGGAGTCTGCACCTTGGCCTCCTCCGGACCCGGTGTGCGCTTCTCCACCATGTTCAGCACCAGCCCGCGACGCACGAGACTGCTGAACTCGTCCCAGGTCATCTGCCCGACGAGCTCCTTGTTCAATCTGCGTACGAACTCGGCCTCGGCTGCGGTCATGGAACGGTTGGCCAGCAGCCCCTGGTGGGCGACCAGCATGCCATCGGGGAGAGCGAGGAGGCCTTCGAACGCATTGAAGATCGCGTTTCGATCACCTTCGGCAAGGACCACGGCGTACGTCCGGTCGGCGCCCACGATGTCGGCCCAGCGCTTGACCTGCTGCACTTGGTCATGGCGCCACCAGAAGTGATCCGAACGCGATGAGGCCTCATCGGAGAGGACCTTCTCGAGCCACTGCTCGTAGCGGATCGTCATGCCGGACTTGACCTGCTGCTGCCATGCCGACGGCAGGATCGAGCCGATCGCGCGCAGGGTGACCACGACGCTCACCTTCTGGGTGCCGCCCAGATCATCGATGATGCGCGCCCCCACCTCGGGCTTCACGTCGTCGAGGAACTCGCTGCTGATGATCACCCTGCCCGGGTAGTCCACCTCTTTGAGCAGGCGCTTCCAGTGTTTCTTCGGCGTGATCCGTGCGCCGTTCCCGCGCCAACCGTATGGGCGGTCGGCTCCGGCCAGGATCGCCTTGTGGTGGTAGAGGCCCTTGCCGGGGTAGCGCACCCCGTTCTCCTCGAGCGCCCCGCGTGCCTCGGACAAGGCGACCTGCAGGGCCGTCGTGCCGGTCTTGTGCAGACCCACGTGCAGTAGGACCTCGCCGTTGCCGATAGGGGTGATCGATGACTCCATAGAAATCAAGTCTACGAAGCGCGGCTCAGGCCTGCGGTTCGGGCGCGGGCGTGGCGGCGCTTTTGCCCCGCGACCACCGGGTCAGCGTCCGCAGGGCCTGCTTGCGGCTGACGTCCGGCGGCGCCGTCTCGTAGCGCACAAGGCCGGCCGCGCCAGCAACAGCGGCGTCCAGAGGCATGACCTTGGCACGGTGATACGGCCCGGACTTCGGCCGCTTGGCCAGAGCTGCGGGATCGCCGATGACGTGCACACCCAGCGCCGGGATGCCTTCCGCAAATCGACGGCCGTACTGCTCGGCGTGCTCGGCGGCCCAGGCCGGGGTTTGGATCCGCAACTCGTCGGGGTCGGGCTTGCGTCCCTCGACCATCGTCAAGACGATTCCCTCGCGGACCTTGGAGGAGTACTGGTCCCAGGTGAGGTCGCGGCTCACCTGCTTGTTGAGCTTGCGCAGGAACTCCGCCTCCCCTGCAGTCATCGACCGGTTGGCCACCGCCACCTTGCGCCCGGACAGGAAACCGTCCGGCAGATCCAGCAGACCCTCGAAGGCCTTGAAGATCGCCAACCGGTCGCCATCGGGCACGATGACGGCGTATGTGCGATCCGCGCCCACGATCCCCGCCCACCGGCGGACCTGCTCGATCTGGTCGTGGCGGTACCAGAACCGGTCGGCGCGCTTATTGCGCTTCTGGGCGAAGATCGCCTTCAGGAACTGGTTGTACGGAGCGCTGTAGCCGGACTTCAGGCGCTGCTGCCAGGCCGAGGGCAGGATCGCACCGATGGACCGCAACGTCACCACCACCGTGACCCGCTGCGGTCCGCCGAGATCCGCGATCATGCGCTCGGCGGTCTCGGGTTCGACGTTGTCCAGGAACTCGCTGCTGATGATGGTGCGGCCCCTGTAGTTCGCCTGCTTGACCAGCGTGTCCCACGGTTTGCGTGGCACCTCCTGTGCGCCGGCGTCCTGCCACCCGTAGACGCGGCCGGCCCCGCCGAGGATCGCCTTGTGCTGGTAGCGAGAGTTTCCGGGGTACCGCACCCCGTGCTGTTCGAGGTCGCCACGGGCGTCCGCGAGCGCCACCTGCAACGCGGTGGTTCCGGTCTTGTGCACCCCGACGTGCAGCAGGACTTCGCCCTTGCCGATGGGGGTGATCGACGATGCCATAACACCGGAGTCTAAGCCGGGGCGGTCACTGCACCTGGTACAACCGCGCCTTGCCGTCGGCAGAACTCCAGCGCAGGACATAGGAGTCCAAAGGCAATTCGTTGCCCTCGGCTTTCCACAGGTCGTAGTCGAGCTTGCAGAACTCGCAGGTCTCGTCGGTGTCGCTGAAGATCAGCACGTACTGGCCTGGCTCCGGCTTC
>JALOLM010000240.1 GCA_025455985.1 Candidatus Nanopelagicales bacterium
ATGGAGACCTCCCCCATCCGGGAAGCCGACCGCGCGATGGTGCTGCTTACAGGCCGCGCACCGTCCCGAGACGTGGCAGCGGTGAGTCCTTCCGCCGCCAGTCGGGCTACTGGGGAGGTGTCACCGTGTCTTGTAGTAGCGGAACAGGTGTGCTTCCTTCGTGGTCGCAACGGCTGCAAGCGTGCCGAGGAGAAGGCCGACGGCGCCCGCGGCGAGGATGGTCCACTCGCGGGTGAGGACGGTGCCGGGTGGGGAGGGGTTGCCGGCTGTGGCGGCCCAGATGGTGGCCGGGAGCGCGATCAGGATCGTGGGTATCAGCCACAGCGCGACCTGCAGGCAGTGGACGCCGAGCAGGGCGCGCGGGGTCATACCGGCGTGAAGGTTGGAGGCCATCTCGAGGCGGCGGATTCGGGAAGCGAGCAGACCGAGGATCCACGCCAGCAGCAGGGCAAGGGCCGGGCTGAGCCGGGTGATGCGATTCCGAATGGCGTGTCCGGTGTCATAGTCCGCGGCCAGTGATGGGTTGAGTCGAGCGAGACCGCTGTCGCTGGCGTCGGCATCTGCGCCGTAAGCGGTCGTGCGCAGGAGGTCTCTGCGCATCGGGTCGGGTGGCCAGACCTCAGCCCAGCATGCGTCGAAGCGTCCGGTGGCCGTGACCGGGGCGAGGATCGCGTATGCGAGGGTGGGTAGCCGACCGTCCTCTTCGGGCATGGGAAACGTGCCGGCCACTGGAGCGGGTCCGTGGGTCGTGGCCAGAGTCGCACCGTGGTAGCGGTTGAGGTCCTGGGCTAGCGCCTCTGAGAGCCAGAGCCCGGTCTCCCCGGGCGTCGCTGGAGCGGTGGTGAGAACGGCCGGGAATCCTGGTGTGACATCCCACGTGGTGACCGCCGTGCTCGGCATCGCCGGTGTGCTGAGGGAGGTCGGGGAGGGCCGGATCGCGCCCGACGCCCTGATTCCAGCTGTGTCGCGGAGAGCGGCGCACGCGGCCCCGTCAATCTTGCCGGGGGCGTTCATGATCACGATCGCGCCGCCGCCGGCTCTCCAACGGGCCGCTTCGTCCATGGTGTTGACCAGTACCCGGGCGTCGGCGATCGCCAATCCGCCGACCAGGGCTAGGAAGATGCAGGTCAACAGCGTTGCGTTGGCTGTGCCGCTGAGGATGTCGCGGACAGCCTCCCGGCCGATCTCCCGGCCCTTCATGGCGCCGGGGTGTCGACCAGCCGCGCGTCCAGATCTGGCGCCCGGGATCCGAGGTGGAGCACGTCTGGGCAGGCGTTGCGGACGCGGGTGTCGTGGGTGGCGATGATCACGGAGGCGCCGTGGGCCGCAAGTCCGTCGAGCACTTCGATGACGGTGACCGCGCTGGTCGCGTCGAGTTGGGCTGTGGGCTCGTCGACCAGGATCAGATCGGGTTCGCTGGCTACCGCCCGAGCGAGCATGAGGCGTTGGGCCTCTCCGCCGGACAGAGTCGCGAACGACTGACGGCCTTGATCAGCCAATCCGAATCGCTCGAGCAGGCCGTGAGCGTGGCGGTCGGCCTCGCTACGGCTTGCCCCCCGGGCCACGGCAGGCAGGCTGACGTGATCGAGGACGGTGCGTGTGGGTACCCCGATCGGGTTCTGGAAGACCCAGGCGATCCGGGCGACGTCGCCGCGAAGGACATGGCCTTCCGTGGGAGCCTGCCAGCCCGCGACGATGGACAGCAGCGTCGACTTGCCCGACCCGCTCGGCCCCACCAGGGCGATCATCGCGCCGGGTGGCAACTGCATGGTCACGTGCCGGAACAGGAACCGGCCTCGTTCGAAAGCGTGCCCGACATCGTTGAGTTCTACCCGCACGTGCCGGCTCCATCGATATCCAGTTGCACGCGCTGCGGGAGCTGGTCGTCAGCTGAGCCCGGCCGCACCAGTGTGCTACCGAGCTGGCTTGCCAGGACTTCGATGGGCGTCGGGATGCCCGACTCGTCGACCAGGCACGGCGCGTCGGATGAGGGGGCGAAGACGGCTGCCGGTGGGACCACCCCGGCGGAGATGGGCTCTGCGAGTTCCAGCGTGCCGGTGATCTCCCCGTTGCTCCCAGCATCGCGCCAGGCGCGGACCCGATCCGACTGCATGATCGCTTTGGCGTCCGCCGCGTCGACTTGGCCGTTCTCGTTCAGCGGGACGCGCACCTCATCGATCACCAGCGTCCGGCGTCCGGCGGCGGCGTCCTCGGGAAGGTCCGCCACGCGCACGGTAGCGCCCACCCCAGCCAGCGTCGCCCACAGGGCCCCCGGCTCGACGCGTTGCCCTGGATCGGTTTCGCAGGTGAGCACCGCGGCCTTCCTCGACGGCAACCAGACCAGCGCCTCAAGGGGCACCGCAGGGTCGCCGCCTCGGCGTGCGCGCCCCCGCTCCGACAGCAGTTCCTGCGTCGCCTCTGAGATGGCCCAGCTCAGGGTGTCTGAGGCATCGGATTCGTTGAGGTATCCCAGCCTGGCTAGCTCGTCGGCGACCTGGCGCACGTCACTGCCACGATCGCCCACCTTCAAGTCGCGCCACAGCGCAGTCTCGGTGGCCAGGGCGACGAGGGGTCGACCGTTCACGGACGCGGCAACGTCTCCAGAGCGGACCTTGGACCCCGGCTCGCAACGGTCAGCCGTGACCATCCCGGAACCCTGCAGCAGGACCGGCCGGGTCCGCGGCTCGGTGACCGTCACGGAAACCGTCCGGGGATCGTAGAACTCAGTGGAGCCCACGGTTACAGGCGTCGGAGTGGACCCCACCTGGTCCTGGCTGGGCAGATAGGCAGGCTCCGGCATCAACGCGCTTCCCGCCAGCGCACCTACAGCCAACAGCCCCACGGCCCCCAGCGCCGCGACCGACCCCTTCAGCTCAACCACCAGTGCCGCCGCTGTGAAGACCAGGGGGCGTCAAACAGGAGGACAGGATCTCCTTGTCGATTCCCGCCAGCCCCGCCGTCCCTTGCCGCATGCCGTTCTCCAGATCGGTCCTGCTGAACCCCTCCGGCACTGCTCCGCGCGCCACCAAACACTCCACCGCGGCCTGGAGCAGATCCACCTTCTGGGGATTCATTCGCATGTCGCTATAGAGCGGCTCGATCAGATCCGTCGTGCCTGCCCGGCACTCGTCAACGACACTGTCGGCCGAGGTTGGCGACCCTTCCCCCGCACGAGGGTTGTCGTAGGAGAACCGGTACAGGCCGGTCGCTTGCTCCACCTCGGCTGCCAGGTTCACGCCCCTGCCCGAAGCACAAGCGACATACCGCTGCACGGCCTCCTGGTACTCGCCGCGGTCGATCTGCAGGTCCTCAAGGACTCCTCGCTCAAAGTCCGAAGTCGCACTCGATCGGGCCTGCTCCAACGCCCGTTGGTAGGGCCCCCCAACGACCCCCTCAGACGAGCACCCCGCGACTCCGATCGTGACGGTTGCCATGAGGAGGGCGATGCGTGGAAGGGATCCCGGGCGACCAGTACATCGAATCACGGGACCCTCTCCACACGCGGACCCACCGCGCTCAGCATCTACGACCGAACCGACCCTGACCACATCCGCCGCGCTAGTGGATCCAGATCCAAGCACTGTACGGGTAGCCGGCGGCCTTGCGGACGCGGTAGGCGTTTCCCGCGTTGACGCCGCTGGAGTTAGACACGAACGAGTACGAACTTGTCGGGCCAAGGTAGGTCTTGACCGTCGAGCTCACGTACCGGTCGATTCGCGCCTGGGCTTGACATTCTGTGGACGCATACGCCTCGGTCCAGGTCGACGCCCAGTACCCCACGCCGCCGCACAGATCCGCTGCGGATGCACTATGTGCCGGGAGTAGCGCCGCGCCGACCACCAGAACAGCAATTGTCGCAGTTGATCGCTTCATGATCCCCTCGTCTCTCGGTCGCGCTGAGTCCGACTTGCCACCAGTAGATGTGCGCAGCGGGCTCGGCGCTGCAGGGAGAGTCATGTGATCCATGTCACTGCAGCGCTGGGCGGTCAGGGGGCATTCCAAAGGTGGAGGCCTTCCTGCACCTCACGTCGGTGGTGCAGGAAGGCCAGCGGGTTCACCGCTCGATGGTCGTCCGGCCGTCGTTGGTCCGGAGTTGCTCAGTAGAGCCGGTAGCTGGTGGTGCGGTCGTTCAGGGCGTCGCCGACGTAGTTGCGGTCGACGTAGGCCCCGTAGCTCGCTCCGCCGAAGCTGGCGTTCTCGTAGATGCGGGCCTCGCAGTCGGCGTAGGCGTGCCAGCTGCTGATCCGGTCGTTCCATGTCGTGCCGACGTTGGTGTCGGAGAAGTCGA
>JALOLM010000241.1 GCA_025455985.1 Candidatus Nanopelagicales bacterium
ACCTGGCGGTGGATACCTCGGCCCTGGTGGCGGTGTTGTTGGGAGAGGCAGACGCCGAGCCGTTCGCCGCGGCCTTGAGCGGCGCGAGCGCGCCGCGCATGTCTTCGACCAACTGACGTGAACCCCAACCCTAGCCCCTTGGGGATTACCCAAGAAGGCACGATGTTCGCACCGGAAAGACACGAGCCGCACCCTCAACGCATCCCCAGCCGCCACCCACACCGAAGGCGTCCATGAACCGAAACGAACTCGCGGAGTTGATCCGCAACGGCGAGAGTTCCGGCGTCGATTTCAAGCGCGACGACGTCCGACCCGAGCGCCTCGCCAAGGAGATGTCCGCCCTGCTGAATCTGGAGGGTGGGCATATCCTCCTCGGCGTCGAGGACGACGGCGGCGTGACCGGTCTGACCCGTGGCTCGGAAAGGGCCGAGGAATGGGTCATGGAGGTCGCGCGCACCCATCTGCGTCCGGCCACGGTCCCGTTCTGGGAGACCGTCCTCTGGGACGACGGCAAGCTGATTGGCATCGTGTCGCTGCCCGACGATGCACCGGACAAACCCTACAAGGCAAAGCGGGGCTCCGCCTGGGTAACCCAGATGAGGGTCGGCACCACATCCCGCGACGCCAGCGACGACGAAGAGGCGCGGCTCTACATGCAGTCCGGACGCCTGCAATACGACCGCCGACCCATCTCCGGCGGCGGCCTGGACGATCTGGACCAACGCCGCCTCATCAACTACTTCCGCGACATCCGTCAACAGGACTGCCCCGCCGCCGACGACCGAGACGCCTGGCTGCGGCTCTTGGTGAATACCGAACTGATGGTCGAAGACCGCGACCGCATCATGCCGAGTGTCGGCGGACTCTTGCTGTTCGGTGTTCGACCCAAGAGATTCCTCCCCCAGTCCGGCATCACCACGGTTGCCTACACCGGCACCGAGAAGGACTACAACGCCAAGGCCGGGCCTCAGACCCTGCGTGGCCCGATTGTCTCCCTGTTCTCCGCCACCACGGATGGCACCATGGCCGCCCATCCGCAGTTACCGCGGAGCTTCTCGGCAAGCGACGGCGCACTTGAGGCCGGCATCATCGCCCAGGCACTCGACTTTGTGCGTCGCAACACCGAGGTCAAGGCGTGGATCGACGGCGACGGCACGCGCAGGGAGCGCTGGGACTATCCGCTGGAGGCGGTGCGCGAGACCTTAGTCAATGCGGTCGCCCACCGGGACTACGGCATCGCAGTCATCGACATCGAACTGTCGATTTATGCCGACCGCATCGAGGTCATCTCCCCCGGCCGACTCCCCAATACCGTGACGGTTGAGAAGATGCGCGCCGGTTACCGGGCCTCGCGCAACGAGCTGATCAAAGAGGTCCTGCGCGACTATCGCTACGTCGAGGCGACTGGCCTGGGCGTGCCGCGCAAGATCATCCGCGGCATGCGCGAGTACAACGGCACAGAGCCCGACCTGATCGAAGAGGACGAGCGCTTCATCGTCCGCCTGTGGAAGGGCTCGACCTGAACGCCAGCCGCCCCTTGGGTCTTGCCCAAGACCTGTAACTGGAAAGAGCGATTCGTCCGCAAATGGGCAGCGGTACGCAGCCATATCCCCGCCGGCCGCGCCTCTGCACTATCATGGCGACGGCTCACGCTGGTTCTGGCCAGAGACCAGTCCTTGAACGAAGCAGCTCAGTCCCCCGACCGCCCGCCGTGGCCCTAATCGGAGCAACAGGATGTCCCTCAACGAAGCCGACACCTGCCGGGTCTATGTCACCCCCATGCTGCGTGCCGCGGGGTGGGAAGACCCGCCGCACCTGATCGCGGAGCAGCAGACCTTCACGGACGGCCGCGTCCGCATCGTCGCCGGCAAGGCCATCCGGGGCGAGCGCAAGCGGGTGGACTATTTCCTCCTCTACACCCGGGACTTCCCCCTCGCCGTAGTGGAGTCCAAACCCGAGGATGCCGCAGAAGGCACTGGACTCCAGCAGTCCAAGGGATACGCCGAGTTGCGCGACCTCAGGTTTGCCTACGCCACCAACGGTCATTGGATTGTCGAGTTCGATTTCCTGACCGGACGCGAGACCAGCCTGACCGCCTTCCCCACCCCAGACGAGCTACTTGCCAGGCTCAAGGTTGCCGAGGGTCTCGGCGACGAGGCCACCCGGCGTCTCCTGACCCCCTCCTACTGGGCCCCGGAGGCACCGCCCCGGTACTACCAGGGAGTCGCCACGAACCGCACTCTCCTGGCGATCCTCCAGGAACAGCGGCGCATCCTCCTGTGCATGGCCACCGGCACCGGCAAGACCTTGGTCGCCTTCCAGGTCTGTTGGAAGCTCTGGACCGCCCACTGGACCCGCGATGCCAGCCCGCGCAAGCCCCGCATCCTGTTCCTGGCCGACCGCAACGTCCTGGTGGACGACCCGAAGGACAAACACTTCGCCCCCTTCGGCAACGCCCGCTGGAAGATCGAGGGCGGCGTCGTCCGCCTGAGCCGGCAGATGTACTTCGCCATCTATCAGGCCATTGCCAGGGACAAGACCCGCCCCGGGCTCTACCGCCAGTACCCGCGCGACTTCTTCGACCTGATCGTCGTCGATGAGTGTCACCGCGGCAGCGCCACCGATGAGAGCAACTGGCGGGAGATCCTGGAGTGGTTCGAGCCAGCCTACCAGCTCGGCATGACCGCCACGCCGCTGCGGGCGGAGAATCGAGATACCTACCGCTACTTCGGTAACCCCGTATACAGCTACAGCCTGCGCCAGGGCATCGAGGACGGTTTCCTCGCGCCCTACCGGGTCCACCGGGTGGTCACGGACCTGGACGCCACCGGCTGGCGCCCGAGCCCGGCGGAGATCGATCGTTACGGCCGTGAGATCCCGGACGAGCTTTACGAGACGAAGGACTTCGAGCGCATCATCGCGTTGAAGGCCCGCACCCAGGCCATCGCTAAGCACCTCACGGACTTCATGCGGCGCACGGACCGCTGGGCCAAGACCATCGTCTTCTGCGTCGATCAGGAGCATGCGACCGAGATGCGCAAGGCCCTGACCAACCTCAACCAGGACCTGGTGGCCAAGCACCCGCACTATGTGGAGCGGATCACCTCAGACGAGGGCGACATCGGCCGTGGATTCCTGAGCCAATTCCAGGACCCGGAACAGCCCACCCCGGTCATCGTCACCACATCGCAGATGCTGACCACAGGGGTCGATGTCCCGACCTGCAAAAACGTGGTTCTGGTGCGCGTCATCAACTCCCTGACCGAGTTCAAACAGATCATCGGGCGCGGCACCCGGATGCGCGAGGACTACGGCAAGACCTGGTTCAACATCATCGACTACACCGGCTCCGCCACGGCACGCTTCGCGGACCCGGACTTCGACGGCTTCCCAGAGGCGATCGATGTCACCGAGATCGACGGCCAAGGCAACGAGACCGGCACCACGACCATCGATCCGACCGAACCGGATGACACCGAGCCAGGCGATGACCAGATCCACGCCGACGATGCCGACGACGGCGGCAAGGAGGACCCGGCTCGGGGTGGCATTGATGAGCCCCGGTCGCGCAAGTACTACGTAGATGGTGGTCAGGTGCGGATCGTCGGGCATGTGGTCTACGAGTTGGACGAAGCCGGCAGCCAGCTCCGAGTCATCCAGTACACCGACTACACCGCCGCCCAGATCCGCACCCTCTTCCGCACCCCGGACGAACTGACCGCGGACTGGGCCGATCCGGTCAAGCGCGACGAGGTGCTCGTCCGCCTGGAAGCGGTCGGCATCCGATTCATGGACCTGGCCGACGCCGCTGGCGCCCCGGAGGCCGATCCCCTGGACCTCCTCTGTCACCTCGCCTTTCAGCGCCCCCTGCGCACGCGCCGGGAGCGGGCCGAGCACCTGCGCCGCAACCGGCCCGACTTTTTCGACCAGTACAGCGTGGTCGCCCGCGGCATCCTCGACACCCTGCTCGATCAGTACACGGAGCACGGCCCTGGGGAGTTCCAGATCCCCCACGCCTTGCTGAACCCTCCCATCAAGGCCCACGGCAACGCGATAGAGATTGCCGACCTGTTCGGCGGGCCGCTAGCCATGCGTGAGGCGGTGAACCAACTTCAGGCGCTCCTGTACCAGGGCTAGAGAGGCTGGGTCCCAGACCAGCCGGCCAGGTGCGGTCGCGTCGGCACTGGTGGGAGCGGCGCCCCCACCGCGACTGGACCCTGCACGCGGCTGAACCATCTGTTTGGCTTGCGTCGCAGACGGACTGCCTCAATAATGCCTGCGTT
>JALOLM010000242.1 GCA_025455985.1 Candidatus Nanopelagicales bacterium
AAGGTCGCCACGCCCTTCGGGGTGTCGACACCTGCCCAGGCGGCGGCCGTGGCCTCGCTGCAACCGGAGGGTCTGGCGCACATGCGCACGACGGTGGCGGCCAGTGTGTCCGAGCGTGACCGGATGGTGTCGGTGTTGCGCGAGGCCGGCTGGACCGTTCCGGACTCCCAGGCGAACTTCGTCTGGATCACCACGGAGCGTGCCTCCGATGTGGCCGCGGCGCTGGACGCCGCCGGTTTGACCGTCCGGCCGTTCCCGGAGGGGGTGCGCATTTCCGTCGGTCCGGTGGCGGCCAACGACCGCGTTCTCTCGGTGCTCGGTTCGTCCTTCTAGCCCGGCCGCGCCTGCCGAAAGTGGGCAGTGACCGGGTCCTGCCGCCACCTTCGTGCGATTAGAAGCGCCGCAAATCACGCGAATCGGACGGAATTCCCGCACGAAGATGGCAGATTCCGGAATCAGCGTGCGCTCCGTGCCACTTTCATACGGCGACCGACGCGGTCACAACGGGCTGCCGAGGTGAAGAGTGTGGGTACCGACGGTGGCAGGGTGCAGGCGGTGTTAAATCACGCCAGGTGATGGGGCAGATATGAGATTCGTCACACTAACGGCGGATTCCGTGGCCGATTAGTGCGTTTACGGGCGAGTTCCGTGGTCAGAAGGCGCCTTAGGTAAGGCTTTCATTGCTGGAATTTACACGGTGCTTACGCGAGACTCCCATGTATGAGCGCGCTGGATCTGTCTCGATGGCAGTTCGCCATCACCACCGTCTACCACTTCCTCTTCGTGCCGATCACCATCGGAACATCGTTCCTGGTCGCCGGCATGCAGACCGCCTGGGTGCGGACCGGCAATGAGAAGTGGCTGCGGGCCACCAAGTTCTTCGGGAAGCTCTTCCTGATCAACTTCGCCATGGGCGTCGTCACCGGAATCGTGCAGGAGTTCCAGTTCGGCATGAACTGGAGTGACTACAGCCGGTTCGTCGGCGACGTCTTCGGGGCGCCGCTTGCCATGGAGGGTTTGCTGGCGTTCTTCCTGGAGTCGACGTTCCTCGGCCTGTGGATCTTCGGGTGGGACCGATTGCCGAAGAAACTGCACCTGGCCACTATCTGGCTGGCCGCCTCGGGCACCCTGCTCAGCGCCTACTTCATCCTGGCGGCCAACTCGTTCATGCAGAACCCGGTGGGGTACGAGTACAACCCGGTGACTCAGCGGGCCGAGATGAACGACATCGGCGCCGTGCTCTTCCAGCCGCTGGCGATGATCACCTTCAGCCACGTGATCACCATGGCCTTCATGGTGGCTGGGCTTTTCGTGGCCGGCGTCTCCGCATGGGTGCTGTTCAAGGGCCGCGCTGAAGAGGTCATGCGCTCCACCCTCAAGGTCGGAGCGGTCACGGCGATCGTGGCGTTCGTCGGTGTCGGATTCACCGGTGACATGCAGGCCACCAAGATGGTCGAGATCCAGCCTATGAAGATGGCCGCCGCCGAGGCGCTCTACGACACCGCAGCGCCGGCGCCGTTCAGCCTGTTCACCATCGGGACGCTGGACGGTTCGGAGGAAGTCTTCAGTTTGAGCATCCCGCACGGGTTGTCCCTGCTGGCCACGCACAGCTGGGACGGCGAGGTGCAGGGCATCAACCAGCTCGAGGAGCAGTACCAGGAGCAGTTCGGTGACCAGTTCGGCCTCGACAGCTACAAGCCGAACATCCCGATGGCCTACTGGAACTTCCGGATCATGATGGGCGCCGGCTTCGTCGGGGTGCTGATCGCGGCCTGGCTGCTGTGGGCCACCCGCAAGGGCCGGACCCCGACCTCCAAGTGGTTCCCCCGGATCGCCCTGCTGGGCATTGCGATGCCCCTGCTGGGGTCATCGACGGGGTGGATCTTCACCGAGATGGGCCGGCAGCCCTGGGTCGTCTTCGGTCTGATGCCGACCGCGATGGGCGTCAGCCCTACGGTTTCCCCGCTGCAGGTGTGGATCTCGATGATCGTCTTCACCCTGCTGTACGGCGCCCTTGCCGTGGTCGAAGTGGGACTGATCATGCGAGCAGTCAAGATCGGCCCGCCCGATTCGGTCGAACACACCTATCCGGACAAGGTCGGCGAAGACCGGCCGCTGACCGTGACCTACTGAGGAGACGATCATGGAACTCCAACAAGTCTGGATCATCCTCATCGCCGTGCTGTGGGTCGGCTACTTCGTCCTCGAGGGCTTCGACTTCGGCGTCGGAATCCTGCTGCCGGTGATCGGCAAGAACGAAGCCGAGCGCCGGGCGATGATCACCACGCTGGGACCGGTCTGGGACGGCAACGAGGTGTGGCTGCTGGTCGCCGGCGGCGCCACCTTCGCCGCCTTCCCCGAGTGGTACGCCACGTTGTTCAGCGGCTTCTACCTGCCCCTGCTGCTGATCCTCGTGGGCCTGATCCTGCGCGGTGTCGCATTCGAGTACCGCAGCAAGCGCTCGGACCCGACGTGGCGCAAGCGGTGGGACGCGGCGATCGTCGTCGGTTCGTTCATCCCGTGTCGCATTCGAGTACCGCAGCAAGCGCTCGGACCCGACGTGGCGCAAGCGGTGGGACGCGGCGATCGTCGTCGGTTCGTTCATCCCCGCGCTGCTGTGGGGCGTTGCCTTCGCGAACATAGTGCGCGGCGTGCCGATGAAGTCTGGCGGCTTCGACAACAGCCTGTATGACGGCGGATTCTTCAACCTGCTCAACCCGTACGCGCTGGTCGGTGGCTTGACCACTTTGACGCTGTTCATGACTCACGGCGCGATCTTCCTGGCGCTCAAGACCGACGGCGAGATCCGCGAGCGGGCCAACAAGGTGGCCGGCCAGATCGGCCTCGTCGCCACTGTCATCGCCGTGGTCTTCCTGCTGTGGACCCAACTCGTCTACAGCGACAAGGCCTGGACCTGGGCGCTGGTCGTTGTGGCTGCGGTGGCCTGGCTGGCTGGGCTGGCGATGAACCGGGCAGGCCGGGAGGGCTGGTCGTTCCTGTTCAGCGCGATCACCTTGGGTGGCGCGGTCATCTACCTGTTCAGCGTTCTCTACCCGAACGTGATGCCGGCATCCAACGACCCGGCGCTGTCGCTGACGATCTGGAATGCGAGCAGCACCGACTACACGCTGAAGATCATGACGATCGTGGCTGTGGTCTTCACGCCGATCGTGCTGGCCTACCAAAGCTGGACCTACTGGGTGTTCCGCAAGCGGGTGTCGCCCTCGCAGATCAGCAACGCCGATGAGGGTTCGCTGGACCTGCCGGAGGAGAAGGCGCAGGCGGGAGTCTGAGTTCGGCCGGGGGGCGTGCGTAATATCTGTCGCCGGTAGCGACGAAAGTTACGCATGCTTCGTCCACGGACCGAAACCTTAAGTTGCAACTGGGGCCGGGACGCCCTGCGCGAGCCGATCTGCGTACATGTCAGGTTGACGCTCCCCCTTGATCAACCGGAAATGAACGCGATTTGCACCGTATTTGCGACATTTCGGGCGCCAGACCGTACTTTTCAGGTTGATCAAGAGGGTTCCAGCCGACGGGCCAACCTGAAATGTACGCTCGGGCAGCGACGCGGCGTACACGCGCCTCGGGGTGGCCGGTTGGACTATCCCCTCGAGCAGTAGCGGGGCCTAACGTGGTCGGCATGGGCAACGAGCAGGCCAAGGCGCGGATCGCGGGTGTCTTCGCCGCCGCTGCCCCGTCCTACGACCAGTCCGGGGTGCCCTTCTTCGCCGTATTCGCGAAGGCACTTGTGGACACGCTTGCGCCCGCTCCCGATTGGCACGTTGTCGATGTGGGATCCGGGCGTGGCGCGGTCGTATTCGCCCTGGCCCCGCACTTGCCCACCGGCCGCATCACCGCCATCGATCTCGCTGCTCCCATGGTGCAGGCGCTGCGCGCGGACTTGGAGGCGCGCGGCGTCACCGGCGTGGACGTGCAGGTGGGTGATGTCGAGGCGCTGAACTTCGACGACGGATCCGCAGACGCCGTCACCGCCTCGATGGTGCTGTTCTTCCTCCCGGATCTCGATGGGGGCTTGCGGCAGATACGACGGGTGCTCAAGCCGGGCGGCGTCCTGGCCTTCAGTGTCTTCGCAGGCCCCGACCCAGCCTGGATCCCGGTGTACGACGCCTTTGTGCCGTATCTGCCGGCCCCAGTGCGCTCCGGGGATCTGAGCCGTCCGTCGCATCAGGACCTGTCGTCGCCGGACGACATCCGCCAGGTTGTGGAGGCCGCGGGTTTCAGCGGCGTGGAGGTGTCGGAGGTCAACCACGACATCCGCTTCGAATCCGTGGAGCAGTGGCACGCATGGAGTTGGTCGATCGGTCTGCGGGGGGTCTGGGCTGGGATGGACGAACCTGTGCGCGAGCAGGCCCGCGCGGCTGTCCTCGACGAGGTACAACGGTTGGCCCAAGCGGACGGCTCGATCGTGGAGCGCTTTGCCGTGCGATACGTCCGGGCCTTGGCAGCGTCGTAGCCTGACCACATGTCAGCAGCAGACGTGGACGCCTACCTGGCGCAAGTCCCGCAGCCGCAGCGAACCACGCTTGAGACGGTGCGCACCAGGCTCAAGGCGGTCCTGCCCGAAGCCCAGGAAGTCATCCAATACGGAGTACCCGGTTTCAAGCTCGACGGCGTCGGCGTCGCAGGCTACTCAGCATCCAAGAATCACTGTTCCTACTTGCCGATGAGCGGGACCGTTCTTGCCGGTATGGCGGCACAACTCGAAGGCTTTCAGTGGTCGAAAGGCGCGCTTCGCTTCGGCGTGGATGAGCCACTATCCGCCGAACTGATCGAGGCGCTGGTCACCGCCCGCGTCGAGGAGATGCGCGCCAAGAACGTCTAGTCGTCGGCGTCCTCGCGGGTCACCTTCTCGATCAATCCCTGCTCGGCGGCAGCGTCGCGGGTCTGCTCATGGTGTGCCTCGCGTTCGATCGCTTCATCGACGGCGGCTTGTTCTTCATCGCGCTCGGTAGGCATGGGGTAAGCCTGACACAACCCCGCCGCATGTCGCCGTGCCAAAGTTGGGCGCATGACCAATCCCCTGGAGTCGCTGTTCTTCGTGATCCTGGTTGCGGCAATGGCGCCGATCTTCAGCCGGATCCTGCCCGGCCCCAAGGCGCCGCCCGTGGTCTTCATGCTCATCGGCGGGGTGCTGATCGGGCAGGAAGGCCTGGGGTTCGCCGCGCCGGAAGACGTGGATCTGTTGGCCCTGATCGGGCTGTCCTTCCTCTTTCTGCTGGCTGGGTACGAACTGGACCTGACCCTGATGCGCCAGCCTCCGGGACGCATAGGCCTTGGCAGTTGGTTCGTCAGCGCCGGTATCTCGGTGCTCGTGACTGCGCTGCTGTACGAGGCGGGCATCGTCAACGACTTCCTGGCCATTGCGATTGCATTGACCACAACCGCGCTGGGCACGTTACTGCCGATCATGCGCGAGGCCGGGATGCTCGATCAGCCCATCGGCCCGTTCATCTTCGCCGCAGGTGCGATCGGGGAGTTCCTGCCGATCGTGGCCATGGCGCTGTTCCTGACGACTTCCGGACCGGTCGTCGGGGTCCTCGCGCTGGTGGGGATGGCCCTGGCCACATTCATCACGATCAAGATTCTGGAGTACATCCGAAGGCGCGAGATCCACGCCCGCCTTGCGCTTCCCGAGGAGTCCACCGGCCAGAGCACGCTTCGCTGGACGCTGGTTCTGCTGTCAGCTCTGGTGCTGGTCGCCTCCGATTTCGGCCTCGACGTGGTACTGGGCGCATTCCTGGCCGGCGTGGTCCTGCGCAGATTCGCCCCGATCAATGCCCACGAACTCGAGCGCAAACTCGAAGCGGTTGGTTACGGGGTGTTCATCCCGATCTTCTTCGTGACTTCCGGGATGAAACTGGATGTGGATTCGATCGTGCAGAACCCCCTGCGCCTGCTGCTCTTCTTCGTCTTGCTCTTGGCGGTGCGCGGATTGCCCGCGTTGTTCATGTACCGCAAGCAGCTCAACGGGGTCGAACGCTGGCAGATGGTCTTCCTGACGGCCACCGCGCTGCCCCTCCTGGTGGCGCTCACCGAGGTGGGCCTGCAGTCGGGGCTGATGCTCCCAGCCAACGCCGCCGCGCTGGTGGGGGCGGGAGCGCTGTCCGTGCTCGTGTTCCCGCTCGTGGCAGTGACCCTGGGCAACAAGGCGACCAAGAGCGAGCAGGCCGTTCCGGTGGAGGGCTGAAACGGACAACGTCCGGCCGTTGACGGGCGCACAATGGCCGTATGTGCGACACGTTCGTCTCTTTGCCCGGTGCCACGTCGGACGGATCGGTGATCCTCGGCAAGAACTCCGACCGCGAGCCGAACGAGGCCCACGAGTTGCTCATGGTGCCGGCGTCGGACGACCCGGGGCAGCGACTCAAAGCCACCTACATCGAGATCGCCCAAGCACCGCGCACGAATGCCGTGGTCCTGTCCAAGCCTTATTGGATCTGGGGCGCGGAGATGGGGGTCAACGAGCACGGGGTGAGCATCGGTAACGAGGCGGTGTTCACGAAAGCCAAGCGCGAGAAGCAACCGGGCCTGCTCGGGATGGACCTACTGCGCCTTGCCCTCGAGCGCGCCGAGACCGGCGAAGAGGCCATCGAGGTGATCATTTCGCTGCTGGCCGCTCACGGTCAAGGAGGGCAGGCCGGCCACACCCACAAGTTGGTCTACGACAACTCGTTCATCATCGCCGACCGCACGCAGGCCTGGATCCTCGAGACAGTAGGCCGGGATTGGGCTGCGAACCGGATCGAACGCACCGCCTCGATCTC
>JALOLM010000243.1 GCA_025455985.1 Candidatus Nanopelagicales bacterium
CGGCCAGGACCCATCGTTCGCCATCGGCAGTGAACTCAACGACTCCGGGTCGAACGCCCATCTCGGCACGGGCGGCGCGTTCGTCGTCGAGGCGGATGAGAGCGACGGATCCTTTCTTCGACTCGATGCCCAGGTCGGCATCGTTACGAACATCGAGCCCGACCATCTGAACTACTGGGGCACCGCCGAGGCGATGACCGCGGGCTTCTACGACTTCGTGATCGGTATTCGCGACCGCGGGGGATACGTGGTCATGTGTCAGGACGACCCGGGCGCCGCCGCGCTGGCCGCGACTGCGCGGGCGGCAGGAGCCGATGTTCGCACCTACGGCATGTCAGCCGACAGTGACTTCCGGATCGAGGTGGACGAGTTGAGCGCCTCGGGCTCGCAGTTCTCGCTCACGGGGCCTGGCTTTGACGGTGTCGCGTGCCGGGTCGGGGTTGCGGGTCTGCACAACGTGCTCAATGCGACGGCGGCGATGGTGGCGGCGGTCGGTCTGGGCCTGCCTGCCCACGAGATTGTGGCCGGCGCCGGGCAGTTCTTAGGCACCCGGCGTCGTTTCGAATACCGGGGAGAAGTGGCAGGCGTGCGGGTCTTTGACGACTACGCACATCACCCCACCGAGATCGCCGCGACCTTGCGTGCTGCCCGGGCGGTCGTGGGGCAGGGCCGGATCCGGGTGGCGTTCCAGGCCCACCACTACTACCGCACAGCCATGTACCTCTCCGAGTTCGGACAGTCGCTGGGACTCGCGGACTTCGTCGTCGTCCTTGAGGTCTTCGCGCCAGGAGAGGTGGCGATTCCCGGAGCCAGCGGGCAGGGCATGGCTGACGCCGTCCCTTTGCCGGGCGATCAGGTCGTCTTCGAGCCGTCCTGGTCCAAGGTTGCCTCCCATCTCGCCTCGGGTGCGCAGCCCGGTGACATCATCATGACCCTCGGCGCCGGGGATATCAGTCTTCTGATCCCCGAGGTTCTGGACCTGCTGGCAGTCAGGTTCGACGAGGTCGGGCCGTGACCGTCACCGAGGAAGTTCAGGAGCAGCAGGCGCCGATCCACAAGAGATCACGCAAACCGTTGATCGTCGGGATTGCTGGCCTGGCCCTTGTCGGTGGTGTCGCCGTTTACGCGGCAGGGTGGACCTCGGTGATGGGTGTGAAGGCGATCGAGGTTGAAGGGTCGTCATCGGTGCCCGCCTCCGAACTGATCGAGACTGCCGACATCGCACCGGGAACCCCGATGATGAAGGTTGACCTTCGCGCCGCCACTGCGCGGTTGGCGGACCTTCCGCAGTTGGCGTCAGTGGACGTTCGCCGGGTCTGGCCACGCACCGTGGTGCTCGAAGTGACCGAGCGTAATGCCGTCGTGGTGCAGAGGTCGGGGGACTCCTGGGAGCTGGTGGACTCCGACGGGGTGCCGTTCGCGATCGTGGCCCAGAGGCCCAAGAATCTGCCGACGATGCAGCGCTCCTCCGATGAGGCCGCGAACACAGCGATGCTGCAGGCGCTCAATGGCATGTCGGATGAGGTTCGCGAGCAGGTGGCCTCGATCACGGCTGCGAGTCCGGAATCCATTCGACTGACCCTGCGGCGCTCCGACGCGGTCGTCAACTGGGGTGGGCCGCAGCAGTCGGAGTACAAGTCCGAGGTGCTCGCGATCCTGCTCGGTGTCAAGGCGGGGTGGTACGACGTCTCGAATCCGGACACGCCAGCCACCGCCCCAACCCAGCCGGGCCCGGCACCATCCGTAGCGTCCACCGACGCTGCGACGGTCGCCCCCAGCGGTGGACCGGATGCGGTGGTCACGCCCAGTCCCGAGCCGACCCCCACACCCAGTGCGCCCGCGACACCGGCGCCGGTTGAGTCGGCAGTTGGGGTTGTTCCGCAAAACGACTGAGAGACCCTGGCCTGCGTGATTCTCGTCGGTGTCGGGGACTTGCAGGGCCAGCGATAACCCTTGCGCGGCCCGTTGTGAACACCGCGTTCAGTCGTGCGTGGCGGGCGCGTGCTCGTCTTGGTGTGCCAGGTGGTTGCTCGCCGGTGGGGTACCGGCCTGTTGACCGGGTTTGACGACTACGAACTGCCCCATCACCCCGATGTCCTCGTGCAAGAGCAGGTGGCAGTGGAACATGTAGGGCCAGTTGGGATCGGTGTAGTCGGTGAACTTCAGCAGGATCCGTACCGTCTCGCGCGGTGCGACGTACACGGTGTCCTTGTAGCCCGATTGCACCGGTGCCGGTGGCTGGTCGCCCACCGACAGCACCCGGAACCCGACGTTGTGGGCGTGGAAGTTGTGTGGCTGCGGGTCGGCGTTGGTGATCTCCCAGATCTCGGTCTGATCCACCGGAACCGCCATGTCGATGCGGTCCATTGCCATCGGACGGCCGTTGATCGCGCGGCCCTGGATCCGGAAGGTCCGGGTGGTGATCGCCCGGGCGGGATCGTCGTCCTGGATCTGGGCCAATTCTGTGGCCAGCGGTGGTGACGGGGTCAGCGTCTGGGCTGCCCGCAGTTGCAGGACCTCGAACGTGCCGCCGCTGAAAAGCCCGTCGTCGCCGGTCCCCAGTTCCGGAGGGGTGCTGTTGAGACTCACTGACTCACCCGCGGACATTCGCACGACAACCTCCGCGCGCTCACCGGGCCCGAGCTGGACCCGGTCTGCAGCAACTGGTGCCGCCAGGAGTCCACCGTCTGTGCCCACAAGGTCGAACGTACGGCCGTCGTTGAAGCCGAAGTTGTAGAACCGGGCGTTGGAGCCGTTGAGGATCCGCAACCTCACCGCCTCCGTGGTGACGTCGAAGTAGGTGCCCATCGCGCCGTTGGTTGTGATCGTGTCCCCGAGGAAGCCCGTCGAGGGCCCCGCCTGAGGGTCCACCAGTAGTTTCCCGTCGGCCAGGAAGGTTTTGTCCTGCACCACTAGTGGCACATCGTCCACTCCGTACTGTTCGGGCAGACCGACATCAGGGGCGTCCGGGTCATCCAGAATGATCATCCCTGCCAGGCCGCGGTATACCTGCTGAGCAGTCTGTCCGTGCGGGTGAGAGTGGTACCACAAGGTCGCGGCGGGCTGATCTATGCGCCACTGGGGAGTCCAGGTCTGGCCAGGCATGACCATCGAGTGCGGACCGCCGTCCATCCGGGCTGGCACGTGCATGCCGTGCCAATGCAGAGTTGTCATCTCGTCAAGCTGGTTCGTCAGCCGCACTCGAACCTGTTGACCGTCCACCATGCGCAGAGTCGGCCCGAGGTAGGAGCCGTTGATGCCTATCGTGTCGGCGGGACCTCCGGTCTGGCCGAAGTCGGTCGAGCCCGCCTGAGCGGTCAGGTCGAACACGCTGCGGCCATCGCGTGGGGTGCCTTCCAGCAGCTCGGGGATGGGCAAGGCATTGACCGCTTCCACAGAACGGACGGTGACAGACCCGCCACCACCGCCAGGAGCGCCGCAGGCGGTGAGCAGCAGGAGACCAGCAGCGAGGGCGGGGATTCGAGTCATGTCGACTCTATTGTGCCTGCTGGCTGTTGTTCGTGGTCCTTGCCCAAAGGCTGGCGACCGAAGTCGCCCACGATTGATCATCAAAGCGCCGGAGCCGTCAGAATCTCCGGTGTGGATCCCCTGGCCTTGGCGGCATCGGCGGTGCTGCTGGACATGGCGCCGGTGGATTACCTGCTGCTGGTGATCTACTTCGCGTTCGTCCTGAGTATCGGATGGCTCGCTCGCCGCAGCGTGAAGTCCAGTTACGACTTCTTCCTGTCGGGGCGTTCGCTGCCCGCTTGGATCGCCGGCCTCGCGTTCATCTCCGCAAATCTGGGAGCCATCGAGATCCTCGGGTTCGCGGCCAACGGCGCTCAGTACGGCCTGGCCAGCGTCCACTACTACTGGATCGGCGCGATCCCGGCCATGGTCTTCCTGGGTATCGTCATGATGCCCTTCTACTACGGGTCGAAGGTGCGCAGCGTTCCGGAGTATCTGCGCCTGCGGTACAACCGTCCGACGCACCTGTTGAACGCCGTGGCCTTCGCCGCATCGGCTGTGCTGATCGCCGGGGTGAACCTCTACTCCCTCGCGATCGTGCTTCGCGCGCTGCTCGGGTGGTCATTGGTGCTCTCGGTCGTTGTGGCTGCGGTGTTCGTGCTCGCCTACACCGTCGCTGGAGGGCTGACCGGCGCTGTCTACAACGAGGTTCTGCAGTTCTTCGTCATCATGGCGGGGCTGGTCCCGTTGGCGGTCATCGCCGTTGTGGCCGCGGGTGGGCCTGCTGGAATCGTCG
>JALOLM010000244.1 GCA_025455985.1 Candidatus Nanopelagicales bacterium
ATTGCGCCGCAGACCGGCGCCTACTGTTTGGCCCGCGCCAAACTTCCCGCCTGGATTCTCCAGGAAATATGGGAGTTCATTGCCGGTCAACTGACGCGCCAAACCACAACGGCATTGCTCATTAGCTACTTCGTTGATACTTATCTTACCAAGGGTGAGCGGCCATACCCGCTCCCCTTGCCCGTCTTGTGGCACCCAACATCACGTGGGCTCGACACTACTGTCGGAGGGTCAGGCATGACGGCGAAACGTGAGTGAATCGCTTGACCCGAACAAGCTCGTCCCTGCAACGGAGCTGAGCGGATGGGAACGGCTCACGGCTCACTCCCGGTGGGAGGCCCGTCAAGAGTACGAGCAGCACCTGCGCACCCGTCCGCCTGATGCGCCTCCGGCAGCCTTATTGCACGTCCTGAGCGCGGAGCTCACCAAGGCAGACCAGCTGCCCTGGGATCTTGCTCAGCTGCCCATCGCCGGCGTGGACCCGCGCTTGCCGGCAGCGCGCGCGAATTCGCTTCACTGGACCCTCCCCGTACTGTCGACAGCGACGACTTCCAGGATGTCACCCAAGCTGTCGCCTGCGTACTGGGCGCGTTCTGATGGGGGATCTTCGCCTTACTGCGCCACATCGACCCACGCCCTCGAGGGACATGCTCGACGCCCCAACCCGGGCCCGTGGGGCGGGCCACTCACCGGTCTGAGGGCGTCCGGACACGCCGCCCCTTTCGCCGGACGCAGCCCTGCTGCCCGGACTGCTCCCGCGGCTGTCAAGTCCATGGGCTCGCGATGGGACAGGCGTGGGGGGCAGACGTTGGTGGGGCCAGCCCGTCGGAGACGACGGCCCAAACACCGAGGCGATGGTGTTTTGGGGCTACGAATGCTGCCCCCGACTGCAGTCGCTGCCCGATCTGCCGGGACATTGGGTAACGGCGTGATGGGGGAATTCTCACGAGGGCGGGTCGTTGGGTTCGCCTGTGTCGGGCTCGTCACGCCAGACGACCTGGTTGCGGCCGTTGTTCTTCGCTGCGTACATCCGGTGCCCGGCGAGGATGAGGGTGTCGAACACGCTACCCGGCTCGTTCTCCGAGAGGCCGGCGACGCCGATGGACACTGACAGGTAGCCGTCGCTGGGGTGGGCGCCGCGGGCGATGCGGGCGTGTTCGACTGCGTGCCGTAGCCGTTCGGCGATTTGGCCGCCTGACTCGGTATCCACGTTTGGGAGCGTGACCACGAACTCCTCGCCGCCCTTGCGGTGGACGACGTCCCCGGGGCGGCATGCGTGACGAAGTACCTCGGCCGCCGCGGCGAGCACGCGATCGCCGTGCTCGTCTCCGCCGGACTGATTGACCTCGCGGAACCTGTCGATGTCGATGAAGGCGATCGCTATGCGTTCGGTCCGGCGCCGTCGGCGTTCGTCTAGGTCGGTGAGTCGTTCGAACAGAGCCCGCCGGTTCGGGCAGCCGGTCAGGTGGTCGGTCCTGGCCTCGTCGCGCAGCCTCGTTGCCTCCCGGCGCAATTGGTCGACCTCGAGCGCGAGGGCGGACTGGTGCGCGGCGGCGCGCTCGTCCGCCTCGGAGACCGCGTCGGGCGTCACTCCCCGCTTGTCTCGGTACATGGCTTCGTCGGCGGCCATCAGCGCGCTGTCGGCGGAGTGCCCCGCGAGGCCGATCAGGCCCACCGCTGCCGAGATCCGGAGCTGGGTGTCTCTGATCGTGATCGGTTGGGCAACGGCTGCACGGAGGTCCGCAGCCAGGTGTTGGCCATCCGGGCGGTTGAGACGACCGGCGACGACGACGAACTCGTCACCTCCGATGCGGGCGACCAGGGCTCCGTGGGGTGCGGTCTGAACCAGGCGGTCAGCGATGGTCTGCAGTACCTGGTCGCCGACCCGGTGGCCCCATGAATCGTTGATCTCCTTCATCCCATCGACGTCCAGGTACAGCAGGCATCCCCGAGATCCGGACTTCACCAGATCAGTGAGGTGGTCGATCAACGTGCGTCGGTTGGCCAGTCCGGTGTGGGGGTCTCGGGACGTGGAGTCCAAGGCCCGGGTGCGCGCTCCCGTGACGTCGACGATGGCCAGGAGAAGGCCCTCCTCCGGACTTCCCGAACGGTACCGGCGTGCGAGCAGCATCAGGTCAACCTGGCCGGCCGCGGACCGAAGAACGGGGCTGAGCTCAGAGACCCGGTTGGCGTCTCCCGCAACTGCTGAGTCGAGGTAGGACCTGACCTGAGCGCGGGCTGGGGCCGCCACCAGCCGCTCAAACGCGATTCCCGCCTGCTCGGTGCCTAGGAGGCGCGAGGCCTCGCGGTTGGCGGAACGGACGCTCTTATCGAGGTTAAGCACGACGATGCCAACCGGCACGCCATCAAGTAGTTGATCCACGGTAGTGACTCCCCTCAGAGAGAGCCTCTCACGCGCTGCGTGCGAACGACTACGCAGGGCGACCTTGCTGCTTCGTCCACTCCAGTCCATCGGAACCCATTCCCCATGCGTGATCCACGGGAAGTGCGCAGCCGGTGTCCCAGTTCCCGATCGCCGCCCATCACCCTTCGAGGGTGTCCGTCCATCCGTAGGGACGCGCAGCCGGCCAGGCGCGCAAGTAGGGGGCGAGGTCGGAGCCCTCGCGGGGCTCGGCCGGCAAGTTCGGGCCCTCCGGCAGGCGTTCGCGAGGATCCAGGGACTCGATGTGAGACTCAATCCAGTCCAGCCAGTCGTTGGGTTGACCCCCGCCGCGAGCCCGCATCGCCCCCAAGAAGCGGCGCAGCCCCTCGGCCCGTTCCCAGTTGGCGACCTGCGCTGCGACTTCCGCAACCCGCAGATCCTCCCAGTAACGCTCGCGGGCACGCTGAACGGCGGCGACCCGCGCCACGGCGTACACCGCGTCGAGGCGTCGCTCCTCGGTCAGGCGTGCGAGCTCGCCGTCGGCCCGTCGCGAGATCTCATTGAGGAGTTCCTCGACCTTGCTCTCGATGCGCGTTGTCCTCCCGTCGGCGAATCGGCTGCGTACGTTGGCAATCGCCCGAGTGTGCTCTTGACCGAGGTCGACACGTAGCAACCCGCTCGGCTTGTAGTCCCACTCTGGTGGGGTCGCCCAGGAGTGCTTGGACTGGCGTGCCTTCTCAGCGGGCGTGGGCTCATGTGGGATGCGGGTGCTCTGCTCCTTGACGGAGAACGTGAATCCCAGGTCGCGGTCCACGATCTGCACCTGGGTCGCCTTGTCGCGCGCCCATGGGCTGGTCAGAGGGACCAACTTGACCTGCATCCCGCGCGACTCCGCCCCGGCCAGCACCTGATCGATCAAGGCAATCGCCCGCGAGATCTGATCCCTGGACACCGATACGCGCACCACCCCGGAGCCCCCCGCGTGCAGCAGGCCCTTCTCATCCGCGCGCCCCTTGAGGGCGGCCCGCGTCGCCTGGAGCACCTCCCGGCGCACCTCTGCGACCCTCGGCCGGCGAGGGGACGCAACAGGCGCAGAAGTCGATGGGGCTCGGGATGGCGCCAACGGCTTCGCCTTCTCGGTGGAAGCCGCAGCCGCGATGGGCTTGGCGCGAGCCCGCCCCTGCGACAACGCGACCTCCGGTGGCACGAGGCCCGTCTCCGCTGCCAAACGGCCGGCGTCCGTGATCTGCGCCGTCCAGATCCGCCCCTCACCCTTCACCGTCTCGACAAGCCGACGGTTACGCAGCGCGTAGACCGTCACCACCAACTCAGTCTCCCGCCTGGTGATCACCTCACCTGAGGCAAGGCGTTTGAGGACCTGCTGTTGACGATCGTTCAGTGTCCGCGAGACCACAGGGCCATCCTTGCGCGGGCACGCCGAGTTGCCGGAGCCGGCCGGGTGGGTGGCACATTCGACACCTCAGGCTCAGGTTTCGTTCAGGTCCCGGCCTTCGCGGGCCTGCAGAGGGGAGCCAGTGCGAACTGCCCGAGCGACTCTGCCCGGTCAGATCGATCGATCTGCGCCTCTTCCGAGGGGAGATGTTCCGACCGTGACAACGGGGTGGGCCTGAAGTCGCGCGGGGACTCCTCAGGGGGGAGATCCGACGCGGCCTTGGGACCTCGGACGTGATGAGCTAGAACTTCACGTGGTATCGAACGGAGAAGGTCTCCGCCTGCCGGGCGACCTGTTTCATGTCCACTTCTACCTTCACGAACGCAGGAACGACGATGTTGGCACCCGCGGTAATTGTCCGGATGGCTTCGGTCGACAGCTTCACGAAAACCGTCTGCTCGTTGACGGGATTCGCCCTATGCGTT
>JALOLM010000245.1 GCA_025455985.1 Candidatus Nanopelagicales bacterium
CACGCCAACATCCAGGCGGCAGAAGATCTCACGGCTTACCAACCGGCGCTGAAGTCGATGTTGAATGAGCAGCGGGCGACGGGCAGCTTGTAGTTCCAGTCCCGCTTACCCGCCCGGTCCCACGTCAGCTTCGCAACCATCCAGTATTCGCCAGGGCCGACAGTCCACGTCTGCTTGGCACCCCCGCCCCCGTTCCACCAATGGTTCCGCTCGTCGTTGGGGAAGGAAGCCGACGATTTCGTCATCCGGGCCTTGGCTGAGTGGATCCCGGCTGAATTCGGATCCGAGTCGTAGAGCAGGAACTCGACGCGCATCTGGCGCACTCCGTTCTTACCCAGTTCCTGTTGGTAGACGGCGGCGCCGATAGTGACATTCGTACCATCGTTCTTGCAGACCGACCCCTGCCGCTTGTATTTCACATGGTCTGTCCATCCCGCGTGTGCAGGCGTTGCCATCGCAGCGGTCAAGCCCGCTCCCAACGCCATCACTAGCCACCGCCGAGGAACCCTGCTTCGATCCGCCACTTCTGCCTCCCCGACTCTTCGCTCGCCGCAGCCCTTAGTTGATCACGAAGGCTCGTCAATGTCCACACCCGCCTCCGGGCTCCTGGGCAACCACCTATGTCAGCGCGACAGATCCATCCCGAACAGCACATCGAGCTCCGCGGCGGTCGTCGCGTAGTCCGTGTGGTGCACCCCCACCATGCCCAGATCCCGGGCCGCCACGATGTTGGGCATCAGGTCGTCGACGAACACACACGCTGCGGCCGGCAGGTCGATCGCCTCCAACGTGTGGTGGTAGATGTCCGGGTCGGGTTTGCGCATGCCGACCTCGCCGGAGATGACCACGACGTCGAACATCCCGTCGAACAGGTCGGTCGGGTAGTTGTTGCCCCAGGAGTTGCTCAGCAGCGCGGTGCGGATGCCCTGCTCCTTGGCCCGTCGCACGTAGGCGATCATGTCCGGGCTGTGGCGGAAGAACCTGAACATCCTGTCGAGCAGGCCCGCCGCTTGGACGGTCTGTCCCGTGCGGGAGGTCAAGGATGACGCGAGGTGCTCTTCGAACTGCGGCACCTGCATCTCCCCGCGTTCCAGGGCGTGGATCGGGTTGTACGCCGCCTCGATCGCGTAGTCGCGGCCCAGCCATTCGCGCATCACCTCGATGAATGCGGTGATGTCGATCTGCTCGTCGGCGGCCCAGGCCCCCATCGCCTCCGGCATCCCGACGGTCAGCACCCCGCCCCAGTCGACGATGAGTCCGGAAAGCGGCATGGATTAAGGCTATCGGGCCACTTCCGACACGATGGGGTCAAGGGCGCGCGGCAACATGGGGCTGCTGAGGAAACCGACCGCGGCCTCAGGCAGGAACTGCCCCAACCGGGCAGCCACCCGCGTCGTGGCGGCTCTCGGGTCCTCACATCTGTTGATCACCACAGTGACCTTTCCCGTCACCGTCTCGACAACCCCCGGCAGGCTGCGCCACAGTCGTTGCTGGGCCGCAGGCGTGTCCCCCACCACGATCACCACATGCGCGGCCGATGCCAACGCGATCATGGTGGCGGTCGTCCAGTCCGGGACGAGTCCGATGTCAGCGCCGGGATCCACCGCGCTGTCGACATCAACGACGACATGCCGGTAACGCCGCGTCGCGGTGGCCAGCACTTGGGCGAAGGCCCCGGGGTGAACGGCCGGATACATCGCGGGCTCGACGCCGGTCAGCACGTGCAGGCCCGTGTCGAGCCTCGTGCAGGGCAGATCGTCCGCGCCCCGATCCACGGCCAGACACGACTGGAGCAGCCCACCCAGGGCCAGTCCGTAGCGGTCCCCGACTCCCGCGGCATGGACGTTGGCATCCAGCAGGACGGTCGCGTCGTCGCGTGCCAGCCCCTCGGCCAGCCCGCAGGCGACCGTGGTCGTCCCCCATGACCCGGGCGGGCCCCACACGGTGACGATCCGTCCCGGCTCCGGCGCGTTGTGGCCAGCTGAGCGCAAGACATGGTTCAGATCCGCCTGATCCGCGGGGCAGTCCCCCGCGCCCCCGACCACCACGACCCTGGCCAATGCGCGCAGCCGTGAGAGCCCTTCGTGCAGCCGAGGCAGATCATCAGGAAGGACCACGACATCGACCGCATCGTTCTCGCACCGCAGCAGGACCTCGACCATGGTGCGGCACTCGACCACCGTCATCGCCGCCGCCTGGGCGTCAGCGGCCAACGGCCCCTCCCACTGCTTGCCGGTCCGGCACAGCACGATCGTCAACGGCACGTTTGTCCCCAGGTCGGCGGTTTCGGCTTCTGCGGTCATTATGCGATGTGGGATCATCGGCCTCGTGCGCTTCCTCACGCTCGCTGACGTCTCGGAGACCTTGAACATCTCGTCCGCGCAGGCATATGCCCTGGTCAGATCCGGGGAGTTGCGCGCGATCAAGGTCGGCGGCAGGGGGCAATGGCGGGTCGAGGCCACCGAGCTCGAGGACTACATCCAGCGCGCCTACGACAAGACGGCCGCGATGTTAGCCGCCGGGGATCTCGACGCGGCCGAGCACAGCGGCGATCTGAGCGAGAGGTAGCAGTTCGGTTCGCGACTGCGAGCGGATGTGCGCAAAATCCCCTGCGACCCACTCGACCTGCACAATCATGCTGCGACCACCGACCAGCACTACCTCCCGCGGGATCCGCCCTGCGAGATGACGTAAGGCCTGACGGAACTCAAGTGGGCTTGTCGGCGCCCGGTGCGCCGCGCGCTGCCCGGTCCGGATGGCCGTACAGGCCTGCGCGCGGACCAACGCTGTGGGGAGTTGGAACCAGTCGCCGCCGACGGTGAGCACCGGACCGTGCAGGGTCAGCCCCGCGATCTCCGCCTCGACCGTGGCGTGCCTGCTGAGGTACTCGCACAGGCTCCAGGAACCACGTTCGACCTCGAGAGCATCCCGGTGCTCGAAGTGCAGATCCAGGCGATCTGTGGCCGTGACCCTCACCTCGATCTCGGTGAGTTCAGTCCAGTCGTCGTCCATATCCACAACAGGCTAGAGCACCCCGCGGATGCAGCATATGATCTGAGTCAAACAACCTCAAACAGCAGCAAATGAGATCAAATGAATACAAGAGCCCTAGCCCCTGCTTTCCCGTGCGACGCATGGGAGCCCGCACCACAACCTCAACGGCATCGCCATCTGCACCTTGTTCCCGACCCACCCGAGCCACCTGGACCGGATGAGGACTGGGTCAAGCGACTGACCCAGTGCCTGGTGGAGGTTCGAGCGGGTCAGCGCTCAGCGGCCACCCTCGTGAAGTCGCTGTCGCCGGCGGTCTTCACAGCGATGCGCATGGGCGAGCCCGACCCGCGCCTGCGCGGGGGCCGGGTCGTGAGTGTTCGCACCCAGCCGCTCAGCGACGACAGCGTCGAGGTGGCAGCAGTAGTCAAGTGCGCGCAGCGCACACGAGCCGTCGCTTTGCGACTTCAGCGGCGGTCAACGCGCTGGCGCGTCGTATGCCTGCTGGTCGTGTGAAACCCGGATCAGGCCGCGTTGCGCGGGTCCCCGTGGCACCGCTTGAACTTCTTACCCGAACCGCACGGGCACGGCGCGTTGCGCGACACGTTGGCGAACTTGGGGTCGGTGTCCCGGGCCGAGCCGCCGCCGAGGCTGCCGCGCTCGACATGAGCGGGAACGTCCTCGTCGAGGGTCGGGGATGAGTACTGGACCTGCTGCGGACGCTCCTGGGTCAGGCCGGGGGCCACCAGGTGCGGCGAGCCCTCGCCGGCCTCCTCGTCGGCGTCCTCGTCCTCCTCGCCCTCTTCGCCGGCGACGGTGGGCTGCACGTGGAACATGTAGCCGACCGTCTCCTCCTTGATCCCGTTCATCATGGCCACGAACAGGTCGTAGCCCTCCTTCTGGTATTCCACGAGGGGGTCGCGCTGGGCCATGGCGCGCAGACCGATGCCCTCCTGCAGGTAGTCCATCTCGTAGAGGTGCTCACGCCACTTGCGGTCGAGCACGTTGAGGATCACCTGGCGCTCGAGTTCGCGGATCACCGGTTCGCCGAGCTCCTCGGCGCGCCGGTCGTAGGCGGCCTGGGCGTCGTCCTGCAGTGCCCGGGTGAGCAGGTCCGAGGTCAGCCCGGAACGATCGCCACCGGCCTCCTGCTCCAGCGCGGCCACCGACGTGCCGACCGGGTAGAGCGTCTCGAGCTGGGTCCACAACTGCTCGAGGTCCCACTCCTCGGGGTAGCCCTCGGCGGTGTAGTTG
>JALOLM010000246.1 GCA_025455985.1 Candidatus Nanopelagicales bacterium
TCGAACCCGGTCAGAGCGATCACACCCTTCGCGCCATTGATGGCGAAGTCGGGGTGCTTGTCCACGAAGCGATCCAGAATCGGCACGATCTCCGAGGTGCGAGACACCACCCTCGTGCCGTCGGGCCGCACACGTTCGGCGGCGACGTTGCCGCTGGCGTCGAGCACGAGCCTGGAGTTCAGGTGGTTGACCACCATGTACTCGGGGTAGTTGAGGTCGTCGATGGAGATCACCAGCGGCTTCTTGCCAGGCGGCAGGAGCAGCGGCTTGCGCTTCAATACCGGTCCCCGGGAGGTCCTGACAGTACGGAACAGCGACTCGATGTCGACCAGCACCCAGTCGTTGTCGTACAACTGCGGCAGGATCGCGCGGAACTCACGTGCCGTCGTCATCCACTTGTTGAACTCGGCCGGCTGCGTGCCCCGGTACAGGGTGTACCTCGGCTCGGGCAGCAGCGGGTGGAAGAAGATGTGCTCCACCGGTCCGGTGTACTCGCGCAATTGTCCAGGGTCGGCCGCAGCAGGCGTGGCGAACAACGAGGCCAGCGTGACCAAAGCGGCTACCCACCGTGTCCGCATCGCACCTCCCGTGACGAGGCCAAGGTAGACCCGCACGTGCCGCGCGGCCGTCATCTCGGCACCCGCGTGTCCCGATCAGCCCGCGCCGGACACCCAGGTCATGGCCGCGGAGAACACGAAGCCGGCGGCAGCCAACACCCCCGCCCACCGCTGCACTCCACGCACTGCGATCGGGACCATCTCGTTGACCACGACGACCAGCAGCGCACCAGCAGCGACGGACTGGATCAGGGCGATGATGCGAGGGTCAGCGCCGACCAGTACTTGGTAGCCGAAAGCGCCAGCAACGGCGCCGATCGCCACGACGATGGAGAAGCGCACGAGGATCCGGCCCAGTGCGTAGCCACCGGCCAGTAATGCCGCTGCGACCCCGATTGCCTCGGGCAACCCGGCGATGAACACGGAGCCGACCAGCGCTGCCGAAACCCCCAGAGTCGCCAGGTGCAGAGTGAGGCCGATGGCCACAGATTCGGGCACACCGTCGATGATCATCCCGATGAACAGGTTGCGGGCCTCCGTGGGGGTCGCTGCGGCCACCTCGACGGTGTGGTCGACCTCCACAGCGTCCTCCACCGGTTTCGACGGCCGCTCACGGGTCCCTGCGCTCTCCAGGAACCGGATGATCGCGTAGTACCCGAGGCCACCGACCGCGATGCCCATCGCTGTGGGTCCGGCGCCGGCCTCGTCGTACGCGACACCGACCAGATCGGTGCTCACCGCCGAGATCACGGCCCCCGCACCGAAGGCCATGAGCGTGCCCACATAGGCCGGCCGCTGAAGCTGCGGGAACCGCCACACGAGCAAAGCACCCACCAACAGGGCTGACTGAGCGATCGCCGCGAACAGCGCTGCCTCTCCCACAGGCATCACGCTAGGACACGCCCGTGTCACGGGGAGCGGACCGATGTGATCTGCAGAAACCACGGTGGCAGATCGGTCTTCGCTCGCGGCTGTGCACGAATCTGCAGGCTCACGGCAGTCATAACGGGACTCCCCTCAGGGGCGACCGGACTGAGGCCATAATCAACCCGCAGATCCGGACAGCCGCGTGCCGGGCACCCCACATCTACCGGCCCTGTATCAACTCCTGCAGGTACAGGCCCCGACGCACGTCGAGTTCGTGGGACTGCCCGGTGCGCACCACCCCGGCGAACTCCTCAGCGATGGTCCTCATCACCTCGCCTCGCTCGGTGTCGTCGCGTGGCGGCGCCGACCGGATACCCTCCGGGCCGAACACCGTTAGATCGGACAGTTCGCCGGGCACCACCGATGAGATACACGCCTGCCCGATCGCGCCGCTGTCATGGACGGTGGTCAATGCCGACCAGTCATAGGTGTCACCGACGTAGGAAATCGAGTCGATATGGCCGGCAACCGCATCCATCAGGTCCAGAACGTGCGGACCCACATCGAGGACCGCCCCTTGCTGCAGTCGCCACGGCGTCGCGAAGGGGCTGCCGGGCAGGAAGGCCCCGGACACAAAGGAGGTGCGGACTCCGGCCACCGTGAAACCACGCAACTCCTCAAGGAACGTGCGGATCCGCGAGGAGTAGCGGCGGCTGAGCACCACCTGAGTCGGTACCCCGGCCGCCTCGATCGCGGCCACCATCGCCCGAGCGTCCGCCAACGCCAAGGCGATGGGTTTCTCCAGAAGCAGAGGCTTTCCGGCCACCGCCGCCGTGGGCGCCATCTGCGCCTGCACATCCGGTGGCACGGCGAACGCCACCGCATCACATCCGGCCAGGAGCGCCTCGAAATCGTCGGTGGCCGCCGCCCCGAATTGCCCCGCCAGGGCACTGGCTGCCTCAAATCGACGGGCCCACACCATGCTGAGGGTGCAATGCGGCCCCTCGCTGAGCATCGGGGCGTGGAACATCTGGGCCCACGGTCCTGCGCCCACAAGCCCTACTCGGACAGCGTCCACCATCATCCGGCCCTGCTGACTGCAAGCGCCGCCAGCTCCTGAGCCTGTTCCGCGGTGGCACCCTCCACACCGACCTGGACCTGCAGGAACCGCTCCCCCACCAGCGCGCCCACCACAGGCGACTGCGTCTCCTCGTTGATGACGATGTAGGCCTCGTCCGCGCCGGCAACCTCAGTGGTTTCAGGGTCGTTGCCGAAGTACGCCGGGGCGAGTTCGACATTCGTGTCGTAGGACTCCTGACCGTCGATCTGGGACACGGCCACCACGACGATCCCGACCGGCAGTTCCACCCCTGAGGATGAGTCGGTCATCGTGTAGGTGCAGGTCACGATCTGGCGGGCATCATCGGTTGTCTGCTCACCTTCGGTGAAGGTCGTCCCGAGCACCTGGTTGATCTCCTCGGCCGACAGCAACCCGCAGGCGTCGTCGGCGGCAACCGGTGAAGGTGCGGCCTCGGAGGCCGCGGCACTGGGCGTGGCCGGCGGCTCATCCGAGGAGCCACCACACCCGGCGAGCAACAGAACAGTCACCACAGTCAGCGTTTGCGCGAAGCGAAGCATCATGGCCGCAAAATAGTCCTTGTCGAGCAGGCATGGGCGATTCCGTGGGTTTCCACGTCGTCGGTGCCGCAATCCAGGAGGCCGTGATGGACAGTTCAAGAACCCGGATCCGGCGACTGCCGGAGAAGGCCGTCACCGATCGCGCGACCCTGCACGCAGTTCTCGATGCCGCTCTTGTGGCGCACGTCGCCGTCGTCGATGAAGGCCAGCCCTACGCCCTGCCGATGGCGTGCGCCCGCTCCGGCGAGCAGTTGCTGCTGCATGGCTCCACGGGGAGCAGGCTGATGCGCACGCTGGACGGTGGGGCGCCGCTGTGTGCGACCGTCACCGTGCTCGACGGGATGGTCGTGGCACGCAGCGCGTTCGAGTCATCCATGAACTACCGCAGCGCAATGGTGCTAGGGACGGCGCGTCGGCTTGAGGGTCCCGAAGCGCTCGACGGCCTGCGTGCGCTCACCGATCATCTGATTCCGGGCAGGTGGCAGACGTTGCGCCCCCCGACCCGCAAGGAACTCGCCGCGACATTGGTCCTGGCGGTGCCGTTGGACGAGTGGTCGGTGAAGATCAGCGACGGGCCTCCCGACGACGACCCGGCGGATCTGGATGCACCCGTGTGGGCCGGCGTTGTGCCGCTGACGATGACGCCCGGGCCACCGCTGGACGCACCGGACCTGCGCCACGAGGTCTCCCCCGCGACCGTGGTGGCGGCGCTGGCCGCGCACGCCCAACGGTCAGCGCCCAGTCGACCCGGATGGGCCTAACCGCCGCTGAGCCGGACCAGTCACCGCCTGTGCTCGCGCGGCACGACGTCCACGAACAGGTCGTCGATCTCGCCGGCAGGTGTGTCCGCCAGGACGTCGCGCTCGCCGAGCTTGACGACCACGACACCACTGAGCACGAGCAGCGCGCCGAGCAACTGCACGGGCCGCGGTTGTTGATCCAGCAGGAGCCACGCGAACGCCAAACCGGCGGCGACTTCGGACAACGCGACGAAGCTGGCCAGACGTGAGCCGAGGTGTCGGGCCGCGGCGATCCCGGTGACGTAGGCCAGTGCCGCGGTGACCAGCCCCAATGCGAGCACGGGAACCCACCACGGCACCTGGCCGAAGGTGAAACTCACCGGTTGTGTGGTGATGGTCATCGGCAGCAGGCCCACCGC
>JALOLM010000021.1 GCA_025455985.1 Candidatus Nanopelagicales bacterium
CGAAGATCGACGAGCTGATCGAGGAGCAGCGCCGGCTCCGAGGACTTCTGTCGGAACTCAGCGAGGCCCGCCAGTCAGAGCTGGCGCTTCGAGGTCCGTGCGACGATCCCGACATAACCGACTCGGGGCAGTGGTGGATGGGCGGTATACCCAGCCACTGGGAGCAGGTTCGCCTGAAGTTCGTTGCCCGGCTGGAAAGCGGCCACACTCCGACGCGGAGCCGTCCGGAACTGTGGGAGGACTGCACTATCCCCTGGATAAGCCTCAACGACGTTGGACGCCTGTCCGAGTCCGAGTTCGTTACGGAGACCGTCAATCTCATCAGCGACCGTGGCCTCGCCGAATCGTCGGCTCGGATCCTGCCCGCCGGCACGGTCGTCCTCTCACGGGATGCGACGGTCGGACGCTGCGGCGTCATGGCCGTTCCGATGGCCACTTCACAACACTTCGCCGACTGGGTGTGCGGTCCTCGACTCGAGCCCAGGTACCTGTGGTTGCTGTTCCGCACTGCGATGCAGCCGTACTTCGACTCACTGACCGCAGGCTCGACTCTCCGAACGATCGGCGTGCCGGAACTCCGGAGCTTCGTCGTCCCGCTGCCGCCGGTTGCTGAGCAGAAGGAGATCGTTATTGCCGCTGAAGCCGTGCGCCGGCAGGCCGAGGAGTTGGTCGCGGAGATGAGACAGCAAGAAGCCTTGCTCATTGAACGCAAGCAGGCACTCATCACCGCCGTGGTGACCGGCCAACTGGAGGTGGCGTGATGGCCCCGGTCGGGATGAAGGAAGCCAACTTCGAGGCAGAGATCGTCGCCCACCTCACGAATCACGGGGGGTATACCCAGTCTGCGGCCGGTCACTTCAACCCCTCCCTCGGGTTGGACACCTCGGAGCTGTTCGCATTCATTGGCGCGACGCAGGCTGCCAAATGGGATCAGCTCATCAAGAGGTACGGCGGTAACCCCGACACAGCCCAGGCCGGGTTCGCCCAACGTGTCAGCGATGAGCTGACCCACCGGGGCACCCTGGACGTGCTGCGCAACGGGGTCAAGGACCAGATGCTTGCTTTCGACCTCGCCGTGTTCGCTCCCGCAACCACGATGAACGAGACCCATGCCGCTCGGTACGCGGCCAACCGAGTCACCGTCACGCGGCAGCTGAAGTACTCGGCTCAGCACAACAACACGATCGATCTCGGCCTGCTCGTGAACGGCATCCCGGTCGCCACCGCTGAGTTGAAGAACCCGCTGACGGGTCAGAACGTCAACCATGCGATGCACCAGTACCGCACCGACCGAGACCCAGCTGACCCCGTGCTGCGACGCGTCCTGGTCCACTTCGCCGTGGACCCGTACCTGGTCTACATGACCAGCAGGCTCGCCAAGAACGACACGGTGTTCCTACCGTTCAACCTCGGCCGCGACGGCGGCAAAGGAAACCCGGCCGTGACCGATGGGTACGCCACCGCGTACCTATGGGAGCACGTCTGGGCGCGCCACACGTGGCTGGACATCCTCCATAGGTTCATCGCCCGCATCGGAACGGGCAAGGATCCGGCTGTCGTCTTTCCCCGGTTTCACCAGTGGGATGTCGTCACCCGCCTGGAAGCTGACGCGAAGGCCCACGGACCTGGGCGCCGCTACCTGGTCCAGCACTCCGCAGGGTCGGGTAAGTCCAAGTCCATCTCCTGGCTGGCCCACCGCCTGTCCAACCTGCACGACGCGGCCGACAACAAGGTGTTCGACAAGACGGTCGTCATCACCGACCGCCGCGTCCTGGACGAGCAACTGCGCGCCGACGTGCAGGAGTTCGAGAAGGTTAAGGGCACGGTCGTCAGCGTCCTCGGCGATGACCAGTCGAAGTCCGCAGACCTGCTAGCCGCCCTGACCAACCCGGCCGCCAAGATCATCGTCACAACCCTTCAGGTCTTCCCGTTCCTCGTGGGACTCGACGTTCCCGACGACGTGGCGGGGCGCTCCTACGCGGTCATCGTGGACGAGGCACATTCCTCCCAGACTGGCGACGCCGCCAATGCCCTGCGGCAGGCGCTCGGGGCCGGGGTGGACCTTCCCGAGGACGTCGATGGGGAGGACGCCATCAACGCCGTGCTCGCCGCCCGGGGCGTCCAACCGAACCTGTCGTTCTTCGCGTTCACCGCCACCCCGAAGTTCAAGACCATCGAGATATTCGGCACCCGCCAGGCCGATGGCACCCTCGGCCCGTTCCACCTGTACTCAATGCGGCAGGCGATCGAGGAGGGCTTCATCCTCGACGTCCTGGCCAACTACACCACCTACAAGACGTACTTCAAGCTGGCCGTCACCTCCGACAAGGCCGGAGAGCAGCAGGTCGATGCGTCGAAGGCGTCCTCCACACTGCGGCGGATGGTCGTATCCGACCCGGACGTCATCGCGCAGAAGGCCGCGATCGTCGTGGAGCACTTCCGCACCCACACCGCGGCCAAGATCGGCGGGGACGCGAAGGCGATGGTCGTGACCGACTCCCGCCCCGCGGCGGTGAAGTACAAGCGGGCCATCGACGCGTACATCGCCCAGGAGGGCTACACCGACCTGCACACCCTCGTCGCGTTCTCTGGAACCGTCAACGACGACGTCGCCGGCCCGGTCACAGAGTCCGGCCTGAACGGGTTCCCGGACACGCAGACCGGAGCCCGATTCAAGGGCCGCGACCCGTACAAGGTGGGTGACTACCAGGTCCTGATCGTGGCCGAGAAGTTCCAAACCGGCTTCGACGAGCCTCTACTCCACACGATGTTCGTGGACAAGGTCCTCACCGGGCTGAACACCGTCCAGACACTGTCACGGCTCAACCGAACCCACCCGGGCAAGACAGACACGTTCGTCATGGACTTCCGCAACGATGTGGACAACGTCCGCAAGGACTTCTCCACGTACTTCCAGACAACGACGGCCAGCCCCACCAGCCCGAACGCGTTGACCGACGCACACGACCGCCTCTACGCGGCATGGAACGTCCTCGATAGCGATGAGGTCGCCACTGTGGTCGCCGCCCACTTCACTAACCAGATCGGTTCCAACCTCGGCGGCGCCTACGCCGCCTTCGCGCCAGCGCTGGCCAGGTTCGGTGCGCTGGACGATCAACACCAGGCCGACTTTCGCGCCACTCTGAAGTCGTACCTGACGATGTACGCATTCATGTCCCAAGTCCTGCCGTGGGTCGATGCCGAACTAGAGCGGTCTTACATCTTCGGCAAGGCCCTCGAGCACCTGCTACCTCGGACCGTCACCGGGGCACTCGACTTGGGCGACGATGTCGTGCTCACCCATCTGCGCATCGAGGCCACATCGTCCGGTTCGATCGACGTAGACCCAGCGGGCACAGGCCCGGGTTCAGCCAGACCTGGTGAGGGCAAGGGTCACTTGGCCGACCCACGCTTCGAGAGCCTGGCTCAGATCACAGAAGAGCTCAACAAGCAGTTCGGGCTGAACCTGTCCGACCGGGACCGGCTCACGTTCGCCCAGTTCGAAGCCACCTGGCTCGACGACCAAGAGCTGCGTGACGTTGCCCACTCGAACGACCTCGATGGGTTCCGGCTGGAGTTCGAGCGGGTATTCAAGGGCACCATTCTCGACAACGAGGTCGCCAACAAGGATCTGTACGACCGCATCTACACCGACCCGGCGTTCTCCAAAGCAGTGATGGACTTCTACCTGCTCAAGATGTACGAGCTGCTTCGAGCAGACCGGTAGCAGGACCTGGCCGGCGCCTGACCTTGAAGTCGCGGCACGGCTCACTCGCCGGTTACGCGAAACCTGCTGGCTGCCAATACTCGCCTACGGGACGGTGTAGATCGGACGGACACCCAGGCCGCCCCATCGCGCCGCAAGGGGAGGGGCGCACGACCGTTGCTGGCTCTTCACAGTGCTCTCTTGTAGATGGCAATCCAGCCCACCCTCTACGCCCGACATGGGGTCCGAGGACCGACTACTCCGTCTGCTGGCTATGACGTCCCCCCGCACGGGGGCGGAAGGTTGCTGCTGTCAACTCGGAGTCCAGGAGACCGAGAGGCATCATGCTGGACACCTTCGCGCGATCCGAGCGCGCAAGGGGGCTTCCCGGAAAGTGCTGCTCAGCGACCGTTGACCTACTCTGGCTTGCGCCGGTCGCTCATCGAGATCACGTTGGAGTCCCTGTCCCCGATGAGACTCACCCTGGCGTAAGTGCTTAAGAACCCCCTGGGTAAGTCCGTCAGCGATTCGATGTCCGTGGGGGTGAGTCGCAGTCTATCGGTGACATCGTCGGCGGTCTGGGCTCCTTGTTCCAGGATCAGCTCAAGCGAGCGGCGCAGCATACGTGGGGTCTCAGGTTCCATGGTGTCGTCGTGCGGCTCTGCGGTGCGCCACTTCCGTCGGCTCATCCCGATCCAGAGCCTCTTCTGCGTCTCCTCGCTGATGTAGCCACCGTACTTGGCCTGCATGATCATCATTGCGATGGAGGTCTTCCACTTCGGCTTGAGCGAGCGCATGACGTCGAGGTTCGCTGCGAACAGGTCTTCACCGAAGGCCGCGAGCGGCAGGAGGAACGAAGAGGCGAATCGGTGCGCCTGCTGTTCGATGCGCTTGTGATGGTCAGGGTGCTGGAATCCGTCTTGCCGAACCTGGCCATGAAGCAGAACATGTCCGAGCTCGTGGGCTGCGTCGAATCTCCATCGCGCAGGTGTGCCCTTATCGGTTCCAATGAAGATGACCGGTCTGGTTCCATCATGTGTCGAGACTCCGTCCAGGGTCTCGGCCCCGAGCGGGCCGCGAGCCACGACGACGCCCTGGTTCTCGAGGAGCAGCACCACGTTGGCGATAGGGCCTTCGCCAAGGCGCCAGTAGCGTCGTACCTCATCGGCAACTAGGTCGATGTCTGGATCGGAGATGAGCATGGGATCGTCCGGCAGCTCGAACCGTGGCAGGTTCGTCTCGGGAAGAGCCACAAACTCTTCAACGTAGGCGACGATGTCGCGCACCCAGTTCAACCGGCTATCAGCACGACGGCGTGCTGTCTTGGTCGCTGAGCTCATCGACCGGTAATAGATCGTGTGCTCCTGCGGATCGCGTGCTGGCTGAAGGAAGAAGGCTTCGGGCAGGTTGGCTGCAACTGCGATCTTGGCCAGGACCTCCGGGCCGGGGGAGTTGCGGTCGGCCTCGTACTGGTAGATCGCTTGGGTCGAGACGCCGGCGAGTTCGGCCATGCTGATAACCGAGAGTGCACGGGACTCTCGGGCCTCCCTCAATCTGGCCCCTGAGAATCCGGGCGTCCCTGACCTCATCCGAAGAGCCGGCGGGAGCTGTAGATGTAGCGGATCTTCGCCTCGGTGTCCCATTCCTGAGGCATGTAGGCCTCCATCACGGCTGGGAACCTGTCGAACAGGTTGATCTCGTGCAGGTAGGTCTCGAGGCCCGCGGCGGGGAACGCAAGGTAGGCCGAACCGGGCAATCTGCCGTACTTGTCCTGGTCTTGCGGCGCAGCCCAGGCGCTGCGGCTGTGCAGAAGAAGGGTGTACAGGGGGGGCTCGTCGGCCGGGGTGTCCCCAGGCTCATCCCAAAGGTAGAGCGGGTTGTCCTCGGCCAGCGAGAGTCGAAACTCTGAGGGGTCGACCAAGCCGCAGGGAGTCTGGACTGAGCTGGCCGTCAATACGATCGGTCCGTTGCGGACTTCGGTGTGGAACCACCCCGAGCCGGGCGATCGGACCGCGGTCGCAGCGATGCCGCTGCGCTCGGCCGCATCCCGGATGTACCCCTCAAGTTTCGCCCGTCGAACGTAGGGCAGCAGGTTGGTGGCCTCGCTGGCGGAGTACTCGCTGCGCACGTCCTCGAAGGAGACCTGGTGCGCGGTGAATACTGCGCGCAACAGTCGCTCCAGGAATGTGTCGGGCAGGTACTGCTGGACCAGCGCGTCCATCTCTTGAACGTCCATGAGGGCGGCTCCTCGTTCGGCTACACTTCCTGTAGCAAAGAGTACACTGAGTGGTCGATACACCAAGTAATGAGCACTCTCGGGCGTTTCTCTACAAGCCGACTTCGGTTACGGAGTCCGGGGACGGGTCGCTGTCGTGTGATGGAGAGCTTTGACGAAGGGCTGCGGTGCCAGGATGTGCACTCAGGCCTGCGCAATGTCGACCCGAACTCGCCGCTGCTGGGGTCGCTGAATGACACGCGCATCGTGGGCATGGCTGCGACAGTCTGCGGCCTGATCCGCGGGCGTGATGTCATCGAGGATGCCCAAGCGCTCATGGTTGTGGCGGCCCACCAGCTGGACGTGAGCATGCTCGCATTCAACGAGGTCATCGGACTGCTCGAGGGCGCCGCCTTCATCGAAGGCGTGCAACGGCGAGGCGGCAAGATCACCGCGTTCACCGAGAGCGTCCCCTACTACGATGACCTGTACATCTCCCTGGGCCAAGCCTGGCGCAGTCGCACACCGACCGAGCTCGAGCAGCAGGTCATCTTGGTCGTTGACGGGCTTGCCCAAGCTCCCATGCCGCTGGAGTCTCTGGCGAGGACCCTGGGGCTCGATGAGGCAGCGTTGCCACAGCTGCGTGAAGTCGCGGAAGGTGCTGGGCTCATGCAGACGCTGCGCACCATTGACGGCGACATCGCCTACTCGCCCTTCTTCGGGTTCGAGAACCCCCAGGTCCTCAGCGACCTAGTTGCCACGCATGGCGGCGACCAGCTCATCACCGAGTTCGCCGCCGTCCGAGCTACCCAGGGGCTGGCGATCAGGCCTGACACCTTCCCGTTACTGACCCAGGCCGTGGCAGGCGGTCTGCTGGTGGCGCCGACGGTGAAGCTCCCCGATGGCACCATGCAGGCCTTCGCCGCACTCCCGTACGTCGCCGATCGGCACCTGCTGACGGCGCGCAAGCCGGTTTTGGACAAGGCGTTGGCGGTTCTGGCATGCCTGCGGTGCGCGGAGAGCTTCGGCGGCTACAGCAACCTCGAGCCAGCCGGCCTGATCAACGTGATAGACAAACTGCTCGACCCCAACCGCGGCTTTCTCAACCCGAACAGCGCCCATCGCCGCCAGTATGAGCTGATGCGAAATGCCGGGCTCATCGTCTTCGCCCCCGACTTGATTCCCGGTGGTCGATGGGTGACTCCGAAGTTCATCGACACCGAGGACAACCGCGATGCCCTTCGCCTGGCTCGCGACATGCTGACTCATGGCGAACTGGTCGCGCAGCGGGTCGACGACAGTCTCGCCAGGGCTGCGCTTGAGACAGGAAAGGCCTACACGGCACCGATGCAGACCACCCACCGCATCCGGCAAAGCGTGGCCCCTTCGCCGAAACAGTTCGAGAAGATCTTCGAGGCGGCCATGGGAATGAGGGCACTGTGACGGAACTCGACCTGGGCCTGAAGGTGGGCGTGCGGCGGCTGCTGTGGAGCATGGGATTCAGCACACGGCTCGACGTCGAGCTGCGCGGCGACGGTCGCACCGGAAGGGGAGGGAGTGCGCCGGAGACCTTCACGGACCTCGACGTGTTGGGCGTGGCGATGGCCCCCGGCTACCGGCTCTCCACCACCATTGCCGACTGCAAGTCCGGTCGCCGGGACAAGCCGACCGCACGGATGCTGTGGGCACGCGGCGTGGCCGACCTGTTCGGGGCTGACGACGTCATGCTCGTCCGGGAGCACGAAGTCAACGACGCCACCCGGCAGCTGTCGAGTCGACTCGGCATCACGGTCCTCACGTCGGCCGACCTCGTCAGGATGCAGGAACTCCACGGTCAGCCACTAACCAACCCGACTGGCCCGTTGAGTCTCCTGTTCGACCGGGCCAGCGTGGCCTCGAATTTGGCGGCCTACACCGGGCTGGACAAGCGACTCAACCCTCTCTTGGAGTATCGCTCCTTCGACTATTGGGTCTACGACCAACATCGCAATCCCGTCCAGATGGTGGCCCACCTTCGCGACGCCTCGAAGTGGCTCAACAGCAAGGACCCCATCCACCTGGGGCTCTTCTTTGATCTGGCTTGGCTCTACCTGCTGTCCATGGTGCGGGTAACCGAGCACATGCGCGGAGCGTTTCTCCAAGACCCCGACCGCGGCCTCCAGGAATACCTGTTCGGAGGGGCAACTGGGCTGCAGGAGAAGAGGCAGACTGCGGAGCTGCTTCAGAGCTTGAGGCCGGCAGGTGCCCGGGAGATGTCCCACCTTCCGGACTACTACCCCCAACTGCGCGAGCTCGCCACCAGGCTGCTCCGGCGGCCGGGCTCCATGCAGGCTGCACTCCGGCACACCGAGGCGATGTCCGCCCTCGCCGCCGCCAAGGCAAGGGTCCCGCTGGTCGAGGCATTCGGCGCCGACTACGACAACATTGCCGCCAAGCTCGTGGCAGATGTGTGCGGGTTCCTCGTCGCAGCAGCAGATCTCGTCCCTGAGTTCCGCACCCATGCCCGCGCCTATCTTCTCGCCGAGCCCGTTGCTGCCGCTCTGCCCGCATCATCAGCGCCTGTCGGCGGCAGCCCCACGCCAGATAGGGGGGCGGGCGAGGCGCCGCCAACAGGCGCTGATGGTGGCCAACCCACATTGATCTGAAACGCGCGTCGGGTCCGACAATCACTTCGAAGTGGCTCGCATACAGCCTGCGGTCCGCAACGGCCCGCAACAGCGCTGTCATTCAGGTGGCCCAGGCGTGCCGGTAGCCGCCGCCCGTCGTGTCGGTTTGGAGCCTAGACCCGTCAAGGAACGGTGTCGGCAGTATCGGGAGGGACCCTATCCCGACGCGTGGCGGGCCGGGCTCCGACAGCCGCTCTTGGGTGTCAGCGATCACTCAGGGTGACTGACGACCGCCTGGGCCGGCCCTTCCGTCGACGCCCCACCAAGAGACACCCGGGCGCTCACACCCAGAAAGGGGCGGCGCCGGGTGAGTATCGTGAACGAGGGCCTTTGGTCCCGTTCATCTACATCCGCGACGGGTACAAGACCCAGCAGCAAACCGGCACTTCTGATACGAGGGGGAACGCCATCATGACCGAGACCACAGACAGCGGCATCATGTTCCGGAACCGCGGACTGGCATCCGCCCGGTCCAAGGACTTCGCTACGGCAACTGAATGGTTCCGGCACGCCGCCGACCAGGGAGATGCGGTCTCCATGGAGCATCTGGGGACTTTCGCGCAGGCGGACGGCGACTGGGAAGGCGCCCGGGTCTGGTACCAGCGCGCGGCGGACCTCGGCAACGCGGACGCGATGTGCTTCCTCGCGACGATGTGTCTGGGTGACGGGGACGAGGGGGCTGCCGCAGCCTGGTCCCGGCGTGCAGCCGACCAAGGGCACACCACCGCCATGTTCACCCTTGCTGCTGACGCCCAGCTCGACGGTGACTGGGAGGCCGCCCGGGACTGGCACCAGCGTGCCGCCGACCTGGGCCACCCGGGAGCCATGTGGGGACTGGGTCTCATCGCCCTGAACCGGGACGGCGACCGGGAGGCCGCCCGCGCCTGGTTCCAGCGGGGCGCCGACCTGGGGCACGCTGGCGCGACGGTGGCGTTGCGCAACCTCGGCTGACCTCCGAGAGCCGAACGACTGGCAGATCAACGGCACACCCAGGCATGGTGTCCATTGCTTGTGATGAGGAAGGAACAACCAATGACCGGACCGTCGAGCGAATCGGACGGACTTTGGGAACTTGGGCTGAGGTCATATCGGGGCGATGACCTTGCCGGCGCACGCACGTGGTGGACCCGCGCCGCCGAGCTCGGCCACTCCGATGCCATGAACGAACTGGGAAGGTTGGCCAAGAACGGTGGCGACCTGTCCACCGCTCGGACCTGGTACCAGCGAGCCGCCGACCACGGCAACTCCGACGCCATGTTCAACCTTGGGCTCACAGCCCAACAGTCCGGTGACCTTGCCGGTGCGCGCATCTGGTATCGGCGGGCCGCCGACCTGGGTGACACCGATTCGATGAGAGCCCTCGGGTTGTTCGCGATGCAGAACGGGGAGGATGACGTGGCCCTGGATTGGTGGAGCCGCGCAGCCGCCCTTGGCGACGCCGATTCGATGACCGCCATCGAACTGTACGCCGCCCACCTCGGTGACGCGGACACGTGGCGCCAGCGTGCCGGGGAGGCCATGTTCAAGTTCGGGGCGCGGGCTGCGGCGTCTGGTGACCGGGACACCGCCCTGGGTTGGTACCGGCGCGCAGCCGATCAGGGTATCGGCATGGCCATGTATGGCGTGGCGGTCATGGCTGAGCAGGACGGCGACCGTTTCACGGCACGCACCTGGTTCCAGCGGGGCGTCGACCTCGGCGATGACGCCAGCCTGCTGTGCATGAACGAGCTGGGGCGGCTCGCCAAGGAGGACGGCGACCTGCTCGCCGCCCGCACCTGGTTCCAGCGGGCCGCCGACCTCGGCGACGACGAAGCCACGCGCGAGCCCAGGGAACTACCCACCGTGGAGGTGGACTCCGGGCCGAGCCCGGCATCCCCGGTAGTGCCGGCGCAGGTATCGGGGAGCGTCGAGACCGCCACAAGTCTCGGGGTAGCGACCAACACGGCGGGCAGTGTCCCTTCCTCCGTGACAGCACCGACCGGACGGGCGAGCGACATCGCCGCCGAAGCCGTCGACATCTCCGACCCCTTCCAACGGTCCGTGTCGCTTTCGGAATCCGCTGAGGCGTTGGCCGCCGATGGGGACGGGCCTGACGCCCGCGAGGTCGCCAACCGGGCCCGCGGCACCGCCGACACGATCGCTGACCCCGCCAATCGGACTGAGGCGCTGGCCCGGGCTGCTGAAGCGTTGGCCGCCGCGGGCGATGAGCCTGCTGCCCGCAAGGCCGCGAACCGGGCCCACTACACCGCCAACACGATCAACGATCCAGCGCAACGCCGGGATGCGCGGCTGCGGGTCGCCTCGGTGCTGGGCGGGATAGCCGCGGGACGATCGAGCGCCCGGCAACCCCAGGGCTGACCGGCGCCCACCCGGTGGTGGGCTGCTCACACGCACAGTCGACCCGGAGAAAACCGCTTCCCGGGGGTCAGCGCCATGACCCAACTGCCTGCCGATTGGGCGTTGGACGGTCGACTGCACCTGAACCACAGGCACGTCCACGACGTGCACCTTGCCTGGATCCAGCAAGATGCGAACACCTCGGCCAGCGTCGGGCACCGGGCGGCGACAGCAAGTGAGCCTTACCCTCAATCCACCGGGTGGCGGGTGGGTTGTTCGGGTCGTGAGTGCGGAAATGCCCTGCTGGTGGGCAGTATGGGGATTGCGACGTCTACAAACTTGCGATCCAGAAGGGCATCTCCGGGATGCAGCTGTGCCATACCCCTGCCGCGCTGTTTGCAGTGTTCGATGAGCCGAATCTGATCGCTCGCGCGGGGCTGGTCCCCGCGGTCGCGTTGGCTGACCGGATCGGGCTGCGGGATCTGGCTGACTAGCGGCTGACGGTGCCCGGATCGAAAGGCACGGCCGGGGCCAAGGTGATGTCGCTGGTGGCCGGGATGCTGGCCGGCGCGGACAGCATCGATGACATGGAGCTGCTGCGCCACGGCGCCATGGACAAGGTGTTCGACCGGGTGCGGGCACCCTCAACCCTGGGTACGTTCCTGCGCGGGTTCAGGTTCGGGCACGTGCGCCAGTTCGACGCGGTGGCCGCACGGGCGCTGATCTGGTTGGCCGTGGTCGTGCCCGGGATCCTCGCCGGGTCCGGTGGGGTGGTGATGCTGGACATCGACGACACGGTCAAGCCGGTGTTCGGATCATTTGTGAATGTAGGCTGCCGAATGTGGACGAGCGCGAGCACGTTTCTTGGGTCCAATCTCGACTCCTACACGGTGCTCTACCAAGCGACTCCGGCACACAAACTCAGCAAAGGCTCGGTGCCGTCGAAGTCCTGATGGAGCTCCTCCTTGCGGGTATCGACCCGCAGGAAGCCACCGTTTCGCGTTTCCTCGCTCTCGCCAGCACCCACAGGGACTGGCGCGAAGACGCGGGCATGGAAGTGGTACTCAACCTAGTTGAGCGAGGAATGGCAGGCGAGGGGGTACCGAAGGAGTCCCTTTGGGTATTCCGGATCAGTGGGACATTTGCCCCGCCGAATCCGACCTTCAAGGACTATCTAAACTCGGACATCCTCGGGGCACACCAAGCCGAGGCGCACGCATCACAGGCCGTGTATTGGCTCGTGTCTCTCATGCGCTCAACTGCTCCGAGTGGTGCGTGGCATCGAGTCGGAGTTGGGCTGACAAAGGCCACAGAGACCAACAGTGGGGCGCTCGAATCTGCGCTCGAGCTGCTGCCTTCGGAGGCCTCGCTCGGATCGATAGTTCGGCGCCAACTCCCGATTGCGAAGATCATCGGCATCTATAACGAGTTGTCCCAACGCGTGTTCTAGAATCGGTGCCGAAGGGTGCCATCCGTTCGGCCACCCAAGAAGGTCGCGGGGTTGATGCCCCACACCGCGAAGGACTGTCAAGCGCCGCCCAGCGCCACTCCACGTCGATGCACATCACCAGGGCGGCCGCCCGCCCGGCTTAACTCACCCAGCGTGACCGAGGCCGCGTCGGCCAATGCCCGAGTCTGGACTAACTGCCAATGTGTCGTTCTAGGGTGTAACTGGTGACTCTCTGTAGTCAGCGTTGGCTCGGTGAAGCGCGGATTGGCCGTCGACGAGTGGCCCTGGGACAGGGGTGCGATGATTGAGG
>JALOLM010000247.1 GCA_025455985.1 Candidatus Nanopelagicales bacterium
GTAGGAGCGGATGGCCGCCCGGATGGCCTCCGAGCGGCTGACGTGGTCGCGCTCGGCGCGTTCGGTCAGCGCGGCCAGCAGGGTGGCGTCGATCCGCACGGGGACGACCTGCGCGGGGCCGTCTCCGATCGGCTTGCGGCCGCGCTTGCGCAGCTGCTCCACGTCGTAGCCGCGTTCGGCCTCGTCGGCCCAGTCCTGGATGTCCTGCTCGGTGACGGGCGTGCCCTTGATCGTCTCCACAGCAGAAGCGTAATACGAAATGATGGCGGGGGGAAGAGTGCGCAGCCGAGGGCGGCTCCGATCCCGGACTCGGCCACCCACCTTCTGGCGACGCGCTCGCATCGGGTCGTCAGGCCTAGCGTCGCCGGTGTCCGGGTGCCTGGCCGTGTTGGCGGCGGGCAGGGCCGGCTCGTCGTGAGGTCGCCGCGTGAGGTGGCGTCATGTCTTCTGCGTCCACGGTTCTGTTGCCGTTCCAGCCGTCGTCGATGTCGACCGCGCAGTTGGCGGCGGTGTCGTTCCTGGCCCGCTACTCCGGGCGGACCCACGTCCTCTACACCTACCAGCTGGGGCGCTGGTTCGCCTGGTGCGAGTCCAATGGGCTGGACCCACTGGTGGGGATCCAGCGGGCTCACGTCGAGTTGTACATCCGGGGGCTCGGCGACGCCGGTCTGATGGACTCCTCGATCAACACGATGATGCACGCCGTGCGGGGGTACTTCCGGTTCGCCCACGTCGACGGGCTGATCACGGCCGACCCGGCCGTCTACGCCCGCCTGCCGAAGGTGCAGCGCGACGAGACCCGCACCCAAGGGCTGGACCGCCTCGAGCTGATCCGGTTCCTGCAGGTCGCCCAGACCCTGACCGTGCACCACGGTGCCCTGGCCTACCTGCTCGGGATCAACGCCCTACGCGCGTCGGAAGCCGCCGCGGTGCGGATCGAGGACTACGCCGACACCCTGCGCGGGCACCGGGTGCTGCACCTGTCGGCAAGGGCAACAAACCGGCCACCATGCCCGTCACCGTCCCGGTGCTGCGCGTGCTGGAGGCCTGCCGCGGTCAGCGCACCTCCGGGCCGCTCGTGCTGCGCCCGGTCTCCGGCAAGCCGATCGACCGCCGCGACGTCTACCGGATGGTCACCCGGATCGCCAAGGCCGCGGGCATCCGCGGCACATCAGCCCCCACTCGCTGCGCCACGCCGCCATCACCAACGCCCTCGACGCCGGCGTCCCGCTGCGCGACGCCCAGATCCTGGCCCGGCATGCCGACCCCCGCACCCCGAGCACTACGACCGAGCCCGCGGCAACCTCGACCGACTCGGCGTGCACTTCCTCACCGCCTACGTCGCCGGCGTCTGAAAGCATCCGATCCAGCCAAGTGGATGTACTACGGCGTACGACGCGCGGTACCCTGCTGCCGTGGGCGAAGAGATCCAGTGGGACCCCGACGCCATTGCGTACATCCGCTCCCGCGGCGACCGCTACCCCGACAGCCTCGGCATCGAACCGCAATGGACCCAGGAGGTCATGGACGACCGGGACCTGCTCGCCCTCGAGCCGGACCCGAAGTCGCGCATCGGAGCCTCACGGTTCATCGGCCACTCCCGATCCGCCGGGCGGGTACTGGTCGTGATCGCCTACCGCGACCTCGACGGTGACCTGCACGGCATCAACGCCTGGCCCGCCACCGGAGCCGACCTCACCCTCTACCAGCAAGGAGACCCCAATGGCCAACACGATTGACCCCGCACTGGCTGAGCAGCTCCGACGCGAGTCCGAACAGACCAAGGACGACCCCTACCCCGCCGGCACGACAGGACGCCGGCCGAACCGCCAGAAGGTGTACTCAGTACGACTCAGCGCCGAGGAGGAAGCCGAGGTCCAACGCGTCGCCGCCGCCAAACACCTGCCCGCGTCGACGCTCGTCCGATCCTGGATCCTGGAACGACTCGACCAAGAACGCTCCGCCTGACCCGCGTCCTTCCGCCGCGAGCGGACGCATCCAAGTCGCTGGTCGCGAGCTCGGCAGCGTCTGCGAGAGGCGCCGCGCGGCGGATACCTCGGATCTGTCAGCCTTGGCGGCTGTACGTTGGGGTGGTGAGGCCAGTGCGTGGTGTCGCAAGCCTGTGCGTCGCGGCCGGGTGCCTCCTGGCGCTGACGGGGTGCACCGCAGACGTCGCGGTGGTGGAGGCGCAGGCCTCCGTCACTGGTGACCGGATCCGGCTGCTGCTCGACTCATGCAACGCCGACCTGGACATCCAGGTGGCGGAGTCGCCGAGCCAGGTCCGTGCGACGGCCCGGCGTCCCGATGTCCTCCGCTTCGGGGGCGACGACTGCCAGGACGTCGCGATCCTCACCCTCGACGCACCACTTGCGTCACGCGAGCTGGTGGACGCATCCGGGACGAGCGTGCCGGTCAGCACCGCCGTTCCGGGCCAGGGGGGTGAGCCCGACTGGCCGTGGGACCGAGACCGGTTCACCGTCGATGACTACAACGCCGCGTTGCAGGCGATGGTGCAGTGCTTGGAGACCGAGGACCCGGACATGACGGCGTGGGTCACAGAGGACTTGAACTGGGACACATACGCCTGGGACAAGGCCCCGGTGAACGGCAACGTCTCGGCACCGGCGATCGAGACCTGTCGGACACGACACCTGGATCTACTGACCTGACGCAGGCTCCGTAGCCCCGGGGGCGTACAGGGGGAGCCTGCCCCTACCGCGTTTGGACGCGGCCTGTCCGTGACTGTCATGGGTTGCTGGTTTCGAGCATCCGCGTGTGGATGTCGTCGTTGGCGCCGACCTTGTAGGTGTCGGTCCAGGAGTCGTGGCCGGCGCCTTGCCGGGCTCCTGGATGGGTGATGATGTCGCGGTGCGAAGCGACGAACTTGATCGTCTCGACCGGCAGATTCGCGGGGCCAGTCGTGGGCCGGCTCTCGCATACGCCGAGGTCCTGGAACGCGCAATCGGCGTGTGCGATGAGGATCCCGGCGCGGCGGCGTATCTCGACGTGCTCGAGTTGCACAGCGAACTGGCCGAGACCTTTGACCGGTTGGGCCGGGTCGAGGAGGCGCTGCGACACGCGGACGTGTTGGTCGAGCATGGGTACCGGTGCCAGCCCGATCCGCGGTGCCGCCGGGCGGAGATCCTGACCCGGCATGGCCGCCTTGCCGAGGCCGCGCAGATCTGGGAGACGGTGGCGGAGGACACCCCTGAGGACGTGTGGGTCTACAACAACGCTGGGCTGGAATACGGCGCGGTCGGGGAGCATGAGCTGGCGCTGTCGTGGTTGACGCGCGCGCTCGAGCTCGCGGTTCGCACTGGTGACCCCGAGCGGCTGGTGGGGCAGCTGCGCGAGCTGCGGGCGGCATCTCTGGCCGAGCTGGGACGCGAGCCGGACGAGCTCCAGAGCGCCATGCCGACTCGGGCCGGTCCCGGCCGGTTGCAGTGGCCGAATGGCTTGGGTTCCGATGCTCCGGCCGACCGGGAGTTGACGCTTTCGGGTGAGCCGGCCGGGCAGGTTGTGGTCGCGGTGGCGTGGCTTCCGGCGGCCGAGTACGCCGCCTGGCCGGCGCGGTGGCCGGATCTGGTCGACAGCCCGCTGTGCCATGACGAGGGCGGCGAACCGGTCAGCCACGCGGTGTACTGCCGGCGGATGGAGGGTCGGCTGCGGGCTCACCGGGAGTCGGGGGTGACTCGCTTGAGTGTCGTGGCGGTGCGGTCCGCTGAGATCAGTCGCTGGGTGGCCGACAACGCCCCCGAGGAGCCGGACCCTTCGCAGTTGCGGGCCCGGTACGCAGCCGATGTGGCGCGGGACCCGTCGCGGACGATTGCCTGGCCCCCGGGGCGCAACGACCCGTGTTGGTGCGGGTCGGGCCGCAAGTACAAGAGGTGCTGCGGGGTGCCCGGCGTGCAGGAGTCGCCGCGGTGAAGACGGTAAGAATGCGGGTCACGATTCGTGAGGTCGTGCCGCGGGTGCAGCGGGTGCTCGACGTGCCGGCGGCGATCACCCTCGACGAGCTCCACGAGGTGCTGCAGGTGGCGATCGGCTGGACCGATTCCCACCTGCACCAGTTCCGCACCGACGACGCGGTCTTCACGGTCCCGTTCGAAGAGTGGGGGGAGGACGAGGAGGTCGACGAGCGCGGTGTGCGCCTGTCCGGGTTGCCGACCCGGTTCGTCTACGTCTACGACCTGGGCGATGG
>JALOLM010000248.1 GCA_025455985.1 Candidatus Nanopelagicales bacterium
GAGACTCCGGCTGTCTGGGTGTGGAAGCGCAGCCACTGCGCGCGTTCGGTGGTGGCGCCGTACCGGTCGCGCAGCCAACGCGCCCAGATCCGCCGCGCCGCCCGGAACTTCGCGATCTCCTCGAAGAAGTCCAGATGCGCGTCGAAGAAGAAGCTCAACCCGGGGGCGAACCGGTCGACGTCCAGACCCCGACTCTTGCCCAGTTCGACGTAGCCGAAGCCGTCAGCCAGCGTGAAGGCCAGCTCCTGCGCGGCCGTCGCTCCGGCCTCCCGGATGTGGTAACCCGAAACGCTCAGCGGCTTGTACCGGGGCATGTTCGCGTCGGTGTACTCCATGAGGTCGCCGATCAGGCGCAGATGCGGCTCGGGGCCGAAGAGCCACTCCTTCTGCGCGATGTACTCCTTGAATATGTCGGTCTGCAAGGTCCCGTCGAGCTGACCGGGGGCGAAGCCCTGCCGTTCGGCGGCCACAAGGTACATGCAGAAGATCGGCACCGCGGGCCCGGAGATGGTCATCGAGGTGGTCGTGTCACCCAGCGGGATGCCCGAGAACAACACGTCCATGTCGGCGGCCGAATCGATGGCGACCCCACAGTGCCCGACCTCGCCGAGCGCGCGATCGTCGTCGGAGTCCCGGCCCATGAGCGTGGGCATGTCGAAGGCCACGCTCAAACCGCCCCCGCCTGCGGCCAGCAGCATCTTGTAGCGGGCATTCGTCTGCTCGGCGTTGCCGAACCCGGCGAACTGCCTGATCGTCCACGGCCTTCCCCGGTAGCCGGTGGCGTACAGGCCGCGGGTGAAGGGGAACTCCCCTGGCCAGCCGACGGATTCGAACCCGGGGGTAGAGGCTGTCGGACCATAGACCGGATCGACCTCGACCCCGCTCAAGGTCGTGAAGTCGGCGTCGCGTTTCTTGGCTTGCGCGTAGCGCTGCTCCCAGCGCCGGCGGCCTTCTTCGATCTGGTCGGCGTCCATGCCAGTGAGTCTACGCAGCGGCGATGCACACCGACACCGAACGAGCGCGTGAGAGACTGGCCGAATGGGAAGCAGGCTCTGGTGGGCGCTGGTCGCAGCCGCGATGGCTGCCGTGCTGGCCGTGACCGGACCCTCCTTGGCCGCCGGGCCGCCGCCCGTGGACCCGCCGACCGCCTCCCCGACACCCACCGAAACCCCAACCCCAGAGCCCACCGGACCGACCGAGGGCCTCGAGGTCGTCTTCAACTACCCGATCCCCGGAACCCCGGATCTGTCGATCAGTGAAGCGCTGGTGAAACTGATCGACCAGACCCCGGCCGACGCATCCATCGCGATGTCGTACTTCGTGATGCAGACCAACCACCCGGCCCTCGAAGCGCTGCTGCAGGCCTACGGGCGTGGGGTGAAGGTGCGCGTCGTGCTCGACAGCGGTGACGGGCAGAAGCCCAAGAAGAACGCCGCCATCGACGCGGCCTACGCCCGGCTGGCCGAGACCCTCGGCAGCGTCGGCGACTCGTTCGCCGACCAGTGCAACCGCTCGTGCATCACCGACGCCGAGGACAGCATCAACCACAACAAGTTCGCGGCCTTCTCCCAGACCGGCGACGCCGAGAACGTGGTCTTCCAGAGCACGGGAAACCTGCGCCCGGACGGCAGCGGGGACAGCGCCTACAACGCAGCGGTGATCATCCGCGGCGACCAACCCACCTACGACCAGTACGTCGGCTACTTCAACGACCTCTACAACGAGTTGCGTGTGGAGAACAACAACTACGCGGGCTACCGCGGCCCGGTGACCTCCGGCCCGGTGACCGCTCACTTCTTCCCCCGCACCGACAAGGTCGACACCGTTGCTGCCGCGGTGCGCTCAGCCGACTGTGCCGCCCAGCCCACCACCATTCGGGTGATGGCCGCGTTCTTCTCGCGCAAGCCGGTGCGCGATGCGCTGCGCGACGCCGCCTACGCCGGCTGCAACGTCCAGGTGCTCGCCCGGCAGGACACCATCTCCGCGAAGTTCTGCGAGTCGTTGGATCCCGAACGGGTGAGTGTGCGGATCGCCGCCGCACCCACGAAGGACCGGGTCACGATCCACGCGAAGTACGTGCTCGTGGACGGCGCGTACTCCGGCGGTTTAGACCAGCGGATCACCTGGATGGGCAGCCACAACTTCACCGCGAACGCGCTGCGCCGCAACGACGAGACGTTCGTGCAGTTCGCCGACGACGCGGTGGCCGATGCCTTCTCCGGCAACTGGGACCGGCTGTGGAACGACCCGGCCATGAGCCCCGGCTGTTCGCGTGCCGGCGCCGAGGACAACGCGGCGGTGGAGAAGAGCGGTGACACCGAGGTCACGAAGATCCCGCGCCGCTCGCAGACAGTGAAGCGGGCGCTACCGGCCAAACTGCGCAGCCAGCAGGCGATCCGACCGCCGCAGACAGCCCAGGGTCGCCGTTTGATCACCGTGGCCGAGTGCAAGCAGGCCGGGACCGGCCAGCGGTTGCGCAAGCAGTACCGCTGCCGGGTCGTCAAGCGCGACGGCGTGGCCCGTCTGATCCTGCGCTCGGACAAGCCCATGCGGGTGCGGATCGTGCAGCGTGCAGCGGGCACGTGGCACCAAACGGCTGCTGCCGTTCAAGCGCGCCGCGTCCTACCGGTACTCCCCGAAACGGTCGGCCGCAATTCGGCTGTAGGTCTAGCGGGGATCGGTGTTGTAGAGATCGGCTTCACTGTCGGTCAGACCCATCGCGACCGGCAGTCCCGGCCTGCTCCCGGTCTTGATCAAGTACTTGCCGCGTCCCGGATGCCTGCTGCCGGGACGCCATCCCTGCGGACTGGCCCAGCTGGCCACCAGCGATATCTCGCTGCGGCTCAGAGCGATCACCTGTGACAGTTCTTCGAGCTCACGCCGAGGAAGCCCTGAGAGCACGACGATCGCGCTGCGCTCCACGAAGCCACGAGCCTTTGCGACATCGGCGGCGTCGGGCAGAGCCTCCAGGTCACGCATCGAATGCGTGATCATGAGGCTGGCGACGCCCCGGCTGCGGTTGAGGCGGGTCAAGGCGTCGGCGTGCTCGACGAGACTCGGGCCGCCGCGCAACGCCCGCCACAGTTCATCCATGACCAGCATGGAGCGACCCGGCGCCTGGGCGACCGCCGTCTGCCCCCAATGCCAGCCCGTCAGCATGGTGGCTGCGAGCAACGCCTCGTCGTCGATCGCACTCACATCTATGGCCACAGCCGGTGCTGCCTGGTCGAGCGTGATGCTGCTCGGACCGTCGAAGACGCCCTTCAATGGCCCGTCGCACAGAAGCCCGATGGTCCAGCGCAACTCCCGGGTATGCGTCTGGAACTGCCCGATGTCCCCGACATCGGCGACGTCGAGTACCTCCTGGGTCGGATTCCTGAGCAGCTGCAGCAGGTCGGGGAGCACTGGCTCGCCGCCACCTCGAGCGAGCGTGTCCACGGCTGCGGAGAGGATCACCTGCTCGCCATTGGTCACCGGGCCACGCCGAGCTACCGCACACAGCGCCATGAGAAGTGAGAGACCGCCTGCGCGCGACTTCTGACCTCTAGAAGCGTCCGCGATTTGCAGTGGATTCAGCCGATCCAGTCCAGGCCCGAGCCTGATCACCTGGCCGCCGATGCGCCTGACGAGTTCGGTGTACTCCCCCTTTGAGTCAGCGACCACAACCGGACGCACTCCCTGTGCGACCAGACCCACCATCTGTCGCTTCGCGAATGCGGACTTCCCCGTTCCCGGCTGGCCGAGCTGGAAGATACTTCCCCGTTCCCGGCTGGCCGAGCTGGAAGATACCGGTATTGGTGACGATGCCCTCACTGAGCCACGCGAACGGATCCATACACACCGGCTCCCCCCATGTGAGATGCCTACCGACCAGCACCCCGGCGCGAGGAGCACCTGCACCCGCGACGAACGGGAACATGCCACTCGCGGTTTCTGTACTGGCCGTGAAACGCGGCGATGCCCGGATCCAGGCGGGGCGACTGCCCATCTCACAGCGCCCCGGCGGGAAGGTAGCCCAGCCCGAGTGTTGCCGCGAAGCCAGCCGCTTGGGATCCGTAGTTACACCGCAGCCGCAGTCGCACCTGACCGGCTCGGTTCTCCAGATCGGTGGCATGACGACGCAGATCTTCACGAGTGCGAGCGGTAATCGCAGCGTAGAGACTCACATCAACCACTCCGGCTCCGCCAGCCTCATCGTCAGCGGTCGCCTGCGCCCGGTCGAGATCCACGCGGTCGCGCGCCGTCTCGTCACGCCCGAGCCGGCGGCGGTACTGCGCCCGGAAGCGGGCAGCCTGCGTCTGCCGTTCCACGTCACGGGCCGTCTGGGTTGCGGGCACGGGCTCATAGACGAGGCAGATGCGCTTGTAGTACGGCGAAGCACCCAAGAGATGGGCCAGGGATCGGGCGGGAATGCGCTCGTCAGGCGGCTCATCCCAGCAATAGGCCGCTGAGATCCAACCGTCGTGCTGGTAAGTGTCCCAATGCTCCAGAGCTGCGGTCGGTCGGGCGTCCGACCAGGCACGCGAGCCGACGGTGATATCGGGATCGAACTGCGAGCGCGTCCACGCCACCATCGCCTGCGGGTCGAACACGGGTCTCGTCGATACCGCGCACGCCTCCAGCGAGTCGGCCAGGACCCCCACCAGATCCAGCAAACCGCTGGCCGCCTGCTCAACCGACTGCCGACGCTCGGTCTTGACGGTCACTGCGACAAGCGTCTTTGTCTCGCAGTAGGCACCATCGCCTTCGGCCAGTTCCTGGTAGACCTCTCGAACCAGTCCTGGGCCTGGGCGCTCCTGGGATGCGGGGCCTGCCGCCGGTCCGGAGGTCACCACAACAGCGACATGCGAGAGCCGGGGCAAGTAGCCCAACTGCGTCAACCAGTCACGCCAGCGATCAGCCCACTGTTCCGCCTCCTCCGTATCGACAAGATCGGCACCCATAGGCTCCACTGCAAAGATCGCGGTCAGGGTGGCCCGACTCCGATCCCAGGCAAGTGCGGATTGTTGTCCGTCCAGGCTGACCGCCTCGATCACAGTGATACCGCTGAGAACCCCTGGCAGCCCTGGCTGCTCGAGACCTCGATGCCGGTTCCATCCCCGTCGAATGGCCACCTGCCACATCGTCCGCCTACCGATGTTTGCCGCGAGGGATTCGCCCCGCAGCCGTATGGCCACCAGAGCACCAGTAGCGACCAGAGGCAGCCCCATGAGCACCAGCAATGAGGGTTTGACAGATGCCAGGGCAAGCAGCACAACAACAGCGACCAGCGCGACGGTGGTTTGGGTACCCCCGAGTCCAGCCAGACCAAATCCTCGGCGTTCCCGCCATCCTCCGTAGGACCTCATCGCACTGCTCACGGATGTGCCGCGGTCTGCAGAAGCCGAGCCATCATCGGCAGCATCCCGGCGGCCAACACGAACATCGATGTCGTTGCTATCAGCACCAGCAATGGGTCCGACTCACCAGTGATCAGGCTGCGTCCGACGCGGTAGATGACTGCGTTGACCGGCTTGACCACAATCACCGCCCCCACCCAGGCCAAGCCGACCCGCCACGCACGGCTGGGGAGAGCTGCTGCTGCGGGCACGATGCAGGCCACGACGACCACAATCACGACCCGAGCCAACGAGCACGCGGCAAGGGCCAAGCATCCCGCTATTCCGACGATCGACAAGGTACTCGCCAGCAGCGGATCCACCTCGGGAATGGCCTCAGCCACGGCTTGTCCGACACCGGCAGCCCCCGTTCGGCCTCCGATGAGCCAGCGCGCCAACGCATCCGACATCGCCCACGCACTGGCCATGAGCAGCCAACCCGCCGATAGTGCCAGCAACACACGAACGCCACCGACCAAGGCATCGGCTAGGGGTTCGCCCCTCCGCTTCAGCGCAACCTGCAGGCCGGCGATCGCCACCACGATCGCCAGTACCGAAAAGGCAAGCCAACGGCTCACTGGCCGAATAGTGTCTACCTGGCGGCCGATCATCGTTAGTCCCGGGTCCTGGCCGGCCACCCACCAACTGAGAACCCAGTCGACCAGCGTCACAAATGACGCATCCAGGCTTTGACCTACCTGCACGGTCATCACATGAAGAGGTTCACGAGCGGAACGGCGACCGCGACGGTGGACAGCCCGGCGACGGCCCACCCAATTCCGGCAGCCCCGTCAGCTGCGGCAGTGGAACGGTGCCTGCGACCCAGGCTCATCATCACGCCTGCGACGACAAGTCCGACAGCGCCTGCTGCGAATGCCGCCCACTTGGCCAGGCCCATAATCTTCGACCACTGAGCGGCCACCTCCGCCGGGGCGGCAGGGGCCGGATTGCTGAGATCGGCGAGTATCAAAGCCAAATCCATCTTCATGAGCGCCTCCTCCTGAACCGACCGTGCCATGGATTGTTTCCCTCACACGGATGTCATGTGGACATGTGGACAACTGCCGCCGAGGGCCTCTGCCTTGTACACAGTCAGGTCATGGAATCCACACGATGTCGCCACACAAACGTCGCCCATTGCCGACCGCGAGGTTGTGTCCATGAACCGCGGACGCGATGTGCAGGTGCGCCGTGAGAATCTTCGGCGGACTGATTGGACTATTTGCCATCGCGTGCGCCGCAGCCACGCTGCAGCCAACATCGTCCCCCGCGGTGGGCGCTGAGTCGGTGCTTCTACCCGGCAGCGGCGTCGATTCGATGCTCCCGGACGGCTACCACAATCCGCGCAGCGCTGAGGCGGCCGTCCAATGGGCCTTGTCCCAAGTCGGCGTGAACCGCGACAGCGGCTTCTGCCTGAGATTCGTGGATCTGGCGTTCGGTCGAGGCTCGGGACCGGCCTCGGCGCATCAGGTATGGACGGAATCTGACCCATCGCTGCACCACACAGCAGGCACTCCGCCGCGCGGCTCGGTGGTTGTCTGGTCCAGTGCTATCGGCGGTGGCCACGGACATATCGCGGTTTCACTCGGCGACGGTCGTATGGTCTCAACAACTTCATCGCAGGTATCGATCCTGAGCATCGCGGGTTTCGCGGACTCGGCCTACCTTGGCTGGATGCCGCCGTACTTCTACGTGTGAGGGTGTTGACCGATGGCTTTGTTGGCCCAGGGATCCGGACAACCGACCAACGGCCTGCCTCCCTGCCGACAAGTGCCGACAGGCGGCTACCACCCCCGTTTCACAGCCGGGTTCTGCGCTGGTTCGGTTTTGTCATACCCTGCTGCGACGATGCGGGCAGGTGAGGAAAGGGGGTGAATCGGGTGGGGTTCTTCGATGTGTCGCGGCAGGCCCGCCGGCGGATGGCGATCGCCGCGGACCTGCCCGATGATCACCCCGCACTCCTGGATCAGATCGACACCATGCTGGCGGCCCTGCCGGATCCACACCTGTTGTGCGCCGAGCAGCGCGCCGGATCCATGACCGCCGTGCAAGGCGTGCGTAACCGGCTGGACGCCTACCTGACCGACCTGGCCGTGGCCGCCGACACCAACGGGGACTCCCGGGTGCTGCACGCCGGCACCACCGGCATGCTGGTCGCGGTAGCCACCGGGGCCAACCCGCAAGCCGGCTCGGCGCTGGTCGCCCGCGGCCGGGCCCTGCAGGATCTCCCCCAGGTACGCGCCGCCTACACCGCCGGGCGGATCAGCACCGCCCATGTGGCCGCGATCACCGCCCACGCCGCACGGATCGACCGGTTCGCCGCCGTGGAGGCCGCAGTGGTCACCATCGCCGAAACGACCGAACCCGGCGAACTGCGGCGCATCCTGCAGGTACTGGTCGAGCAGTGCCACCCGGAATCACTGGACACCACCGCCCAGAACCTGCACGCCAAACG
>JALOLM010000249.1 GCA_025455985.1 Candidatus Nanopelagicales bacterium
CGGGGTGCTCGGCTATGACCTGTTGGGCATCAATGTGACGGTGCGCCGCGCGTTGGTCTACCTGCCGCTCACCCTGGTGGTCGCGCTGCTGGTGGGCGCGATCTCCGCGACGATCAGCCAACGGACCGAGGGATCGGCATACGGCATCGTCGTTGCGGCGATCGCCATCGCCGTGCTGGTCCTGCCGCTTCGCGATGCGCTCCTGCGGGCCACGGATCGGCTGCTCTACGGCCGCCGCAGCGACCCGGTGGCCGTGATGGGCCAGATCGGCAGTGCTGATCCCGAGGCTCCCGAGGTGCTGCTGCGCGTCCTGGCCGAGTCGGTGCGCTCCCCGGGGGTGGTACTGCGGGACGCGACCGGGACGACCGTGGCCACCGTCGGCACGCTCACCGAGCGCGCACAGTCGGTCCCCCTCGGAGACGGTTCCGCGGGGGAATTGGTGGTCTCACCCCGGCGGGGTGAACGAACCCTGGACCCGGCGGATGCACGACTGCTCGCCGCGGTGACGCCGTACTGGGTCGCGGCCCTGCGCGCACAGGCGTTGGCCCGAGACCTCGAGTCCGAGCGGGAACAGGTCCTACTCGCCGCCGGGGCCGAGCGTGCCCGCCTGCGCCAGGACCTCCACGACGGCCTCGGCCCAGCACTCAGCGGTATCGCCCTCGGGGCCGAAGCCGCGCACGGCCTGGTCCGGACCGACCCGGACGCCGCCGTGACATTGATCGATCGGATCGGCGTGGAAGCGTTCGCGGCAACGGAAGAGGTGCGTCGAGTGATCGACGACCTACGCCCATCGGCCCTGGACTCCGCGGAACTCGGCGAGGCGATCGGGCTCGCCGCGGACCGGGTGGCACCCCACGTCAGCGTCGAGCTGGAGGGGGACCTCACAACCCTGCCGCCGGAGGTCGCGTCCACGGCCTACCGGATCGCAGCAGAGGCGCTGACGAACGTGGCGCGCCATTCCGGGGCAACGAGTTGCTGGGTGCGCGTCGGCCGGGTCCCGCAGGGCCTCGCCCTGTCCGTCCGCGACGACGGCCGGGGCATCCCGGATCACGGGTCGACCACAGGGGTGGGACTCGAGTCCATGCGCCGCCGTGCAGCGGTCCTCGGTGGGCACGTGACCGTCCGCCCGATCAACCCCAGCGGGACCGAGGTGTCGGCCATGCTCCCAGTCGCCCTGGGAACCACATGAGCATCCGCGTCGTCGTCGCCGACGACCATCCGATGTACCTGCTGGGGCTGGCTGCCGTACTGGCCCAGGCCGACGACATTGACGTCGTAGCCCAGGCGAGCAACGGCCACGAACTGCTCGCCGCCGTGGCCCAGCACTCCCCCACCGTGGCGGTCACCGACCTCACGATGCCCGGCCTCGATGGCATCACAGCGATGCACCGGCTGCGGGAGACGGCGCCCGCGACGGGAGTGATCGCGCTGACCATGCATGAGGACGACGAGTCGGTGTTCACCGCCCTGCGGGCCGGCGCCCTCGGCTACCTGGTCAAGGGGGCCGACGCAAGCGAGATCGTCCGAGCTGTTCGCGCGGTCGCCGCCGGAGAGGCGGTCTACGGCGCCTCGGTGGCGCGCCGGATCCTGGCCTTCCACAGCGGGACGCTCGGCGGCGACCCCTTCCCCGAACTCACCCCCCGCGAGCGGGAGGTCCTCGGCCAACTCGCCGGCGGTGCCCGCAACCACGAAATCGCCGCGCGACTGGGCCTCTCGGAGAAGACCGTGCGCAACCACGTGTCCGGCATCCTGCTCAAACTCCAAGTCCCCGACCGCACAGCCGCAGCCATCAAGGCCAAGGACGCCGGCATCGCGCCCACTCGCTGACGTGGTCCCCCGGACTTGGCGAAGCTTGCTGTCCTGGAAGCGTGCCTGCGTTGCGTCTACTGTGGGCGCTGCTACGCCCCGGGAAGGCGCCCAGCTCGCGGCGCAGTGGGGCACCTTGGCTCGAGCTTGGCGAGCGGGACTCCCGACAGGTGCCTCACGCCGCCGTGAGCAGCCGGTCTGCGGTGGCCACGAACTCGACCGGGTTGCGCAGCATCCACCCGTGGTTCCCGGCGACGACTCGGGTGGAGGCCGACGGTGCCGTGCGCAGCCGGCCGGCGGGCACGATCGCGTCGCGGTCGGCCAGCACGAGGTGCGCTGGCACGTCCCGGCGGTGCAGCGTCGTCAGCTCGCCGGTGAGATCGGCCGTCTTGGCGGCGTAGGCCGAGAGTGACAGGGGCAGCGGATGCCGCAGCACGGCGGTCACGGAGTCCGTTGCCCTGATCGCGAGCTCCTGGTTGACCTCCAGCACCATCCCCTTGGCCAGTGACAGCCAGGACCACACCGACGACCCGGCCCCGCCGACCGGGCAGATCAGCAGCAGCGCAGCGAACGTGGTCAGGTCCATGGCCGCAGCCCGAGCGGCGATCCCTGCCCCGAACGAGTGCCCGACCACGGGTACAGGCTGCCCGCCCAGCGGGCCGACCTGGTGCGCCGCGGCGACAAGTTCGGCGTAGCCGCTCAGAGAGGAGTGGCGCATTGGCAGCGGATCGGAGCGGCCGAATCCGGGGAGGTCGCACGCGTGGACCGCCCACCCGGATCGAGCCAGCATGTCGAGGGCCCGCCGGTACCCGGTGAGCCGCATCCCCCAGCCGTGCACGAACAGCAGCGGCCGACCAGCCGGGTCGCCGTACACGTGCCAGCCGACCGATCGACGATCCACGCGGATCGTCGAGGTAGCGGGCAGTGCCATGACCGGAGTATCGGCACGCTGATCCAGGCGATGAACCCGGCAAGCGGCCGGGAAGTCAACCCGGAACCGGAGTGGGTGGCTGCCTCGAACTGAGGGTCCACACCGCGTCCACAGGCGGCGCTATGTCGCACGGCCGCGACCGGGACGGTACGCGGCGGTGTGCTGCGCCCCTCGAGGAGGAGAAGGCGACTCGTGCACCGCCATTCGCGATGCGGCATGCACGGCTTCACCTGGGGCGGCCAAAGCGGGCACACTGTTCGCAAGATGGAAGGAGATCGGCCATGGAATGGACGCTCGAGGTCGTTGTCATCCCGGTCAGCGACATCGACCTGGGCAAGAAGTTCTACGCCGACCAGCTCGGCTTCGCAGTCGATCACGACACGGACCTGGGTCGAGACATGCGGATCGTCCAGCTCACGCCCCCTGGCTCAGGCTGCTCCATCGTCATCGGACGCGGCGCAGTACCTCACATGGCACCGGGTTCGCTGCAGGGCCTGCAACTCGTCGTCAACGACGTTCGGGCGGCGCGCGCAGAGTTGCTCGCGCGCGGCGTCGACGTTACCCCGGTCATGGCGGTCGGGCCGCAGGGCCAACGCGAGGCGACTGCCGACGAAGACCTGAACAACCGCGGCTTCTGCTTCTTCAAGGACCCGGACGGCAACGGCTGGGCGGTGCAGCAGATCACGTCGCGCGCCTGAGGCTCGACCCCGTTGTGGCTCATGCCCACCGGCGCCGCCGTGCCACTCACGCCGGGACGACCCTCCAGTTGGGACGGGTGAACAACCTTGACCCGGAGGCCACCGGGCTGCCGCCCTTCGGTGACCGCTGGTGTCCTGCAGCCATGGGCCACGACCCCCAGCGAAACGCGTCATCCACGCCATGAAGGCACGCCGCCAGTACCAATCGTCGTCCGGCGACTCGGCGAGGCATTCTGAGGCTCCGGCCGTGCCCACCCCGAGGAGACGCGCGATAGGCGGCGGTAGGCAGCGCCGCCTATCCGGGACGGTACGCGGCGGTGTGACGCTGTGGGCGCGTCCGGGAAGATGGTGGTATCTGTCCAACAGCTCTTCGTGGACGGCAACTCATTCAAGGTGGTTCTACTGATGGTCATCGTCGGGTCGGTATTGCTCGCACTCGGGCTGATGACAGCGGGTGGCACCTCCTCGCCGGCCGCCGGCAACGAACCCGAGCCAGTACCCGCGGCTGTCGCTGAGTGGTTCGAGATCTCAGCGCTGCCCGAGGCGCGTCAGCTCCAGGCAAACACCGTCACTGTGGATGGGGTGACGGCCGGGACGGTTCTGCCCGAGAGCGCCAACAACGTGCAGGTCCCCCGCACCGTCGAGGGCTGGCGGCAAGCCTTCATCGATGGGACAGAGAAGGATGCCACGGTGGGAATCGACCAAT
>JALOLM010000250.1 GCA_025455985.1 Candidatus Nanopelagicales bacterium
CGACACCCTGTACGAGGGCACCACGGCGATCCAGGGTCTGGACTTCTTCTTCCGCAAGATGGTCCGCGACCAGTTCCAGGCGATCACCAAGGTGGCCGCTGAGATCACCGAGACCGTCAAGAACACCGGTGACGGGGACCAGTTGGCCGCCGAGCGCGAGCTTCTGGGCAAGGCACTCGAGGACGTCCAGGGCATCATCGGCTCACTGGGCGGCTGGGCGATGGCCTCTCAGAAGGACCTGCCCGAGATCTACAAGGTGGGCTTGAACACCACCCGTCTGCTGATGGCCGTCGGTGACCTGATCATCGGCTGGTTGTTGCTGCGCCAGGCAGAGGTGGCCGGTGCTGCGCTCGAAGCGGGCGCTGCGGCCAAGGACCAGGAGTTCTACAAGGGCAAGATCGCCGCGGCCAAGTGGTTCGCCCAGAACCGCCTGCCGCTGCTGGCCGGCGAGCGGCTGGCCGCCGAGACGACCAACCTTGAGCTCATGGAGCTGTCCGAGGACGCCTTCTAGAAACGCCGAAACCCCGGTCGCCCGAGTGGGTGGCCGGGGTTTCTGCTGTCCACGGGCTCCGTTCCGCCGCCCAACCCCCCGATGTCGCGAAGTTACTCCGACACGCCGGCGTGTCGCGTCAACTTCGCAACAGCCGCGGGCGGGGGAGGCCGGTCTCAACCCACCTTGAGCCAGCGGAAGGCGTGCGTCTTCTCGCGGCCCAGCGTGACCTTGACCTTGTAGGCGGCATCTCCGTTGGTGGGCTTGGCGTTACAGAAGAACACCGCACCCCTGGTCCAGCTCGACCGTGCTGGGCACTTCACGGTCGCCTTCTGCTTCACGACGTCTTTGATCTGGCTCTCGATCGCGTTCTCCACGGCCTTGCGCGGGAAGCTCCCGGCCGTGGCGGAAGGGGCAAAGAACAGAGGGGCCGCCAATCCGGCGGCGATGGACACGGTGACGACGGTTTTGCGCATGGCAGTCTCCTCGCGGGTCGTGGCCCGATCGTACTGCGCCACGCTGCACCGGTAGCCGGTCAGCATCAGATCGTGACACGAGGTCCGTGGTGCTTGCCGCCCTACGCGCCGTGAGCCAACTTGGGCACATGACATCAACGCCGGCCAACGACCACGGCGGGGAGCCTGTCGTCCAATGGCTCGAACGCCGCTACCGCGCCAACACCCTCGATGCCCAGCAGTTCGACGACTCCTCGCTGGAATACCGCCGCCTCTTCAGCGAGGTCTGGGGCACCTTCCTGCTCGTTGTCGTAGCGGTCGGCGGCGGAGTCATCGGCGCAACGGCATACGGCGGCGATCTGACGCTGGCGATGAAAGCCCTGGCCCCCGGGATGATGGTCATGGGGATCATCTTCTTCATGGGCACGATCAGCGGCGCCCACCTCAACCCCGCGGTCACCCTGGCATTCGCCACCCGCGGCAACTTCCCCTGGATTCGGGTCCCTGGCTACATCCTGGCCCAGTTCGTAGGCGCAACACTGGCGTGCCTGTTCCTGCAATGGACGTTCGGCGATGTCATGGCCGGCGCAACGCTGCCCGCGACCGGGGTCAGTGCTGCCACCGCGGCCCTGATGGAAGGTCTGCTGACCCTAGGCCTCGTGAGCGTCATCCTCGGCACCGCAACGGGCGCCCGCAACATCGGCATCGCAGGGGCCATCGCAGTCGGCTCCTACATCGGCTTGGTCTCGGTCTGGGGCGCCCCGGTCAGCGGCGCCTCGATGAACCCCATCCGTTCGCTGGGCCCGGCGTTGGTCGGGTGGGACTTCACCAACTACTGGGTCTACGTAGTGGGTCCGTTGGCAGGCGCCATGCTGGCCGTGGTGTTCGAAAGGATCCTGCGCGGGGCACCGACGAAGGGCGGCGCCGCAGCCGCTCAGGGCATCCTCGCCCCCAACGACACCTCGGCGTTGTAGTCCCATGCCCAGAGCCACCACCATGGCCGCGATCGCCGACCGGGACGCCGCGAACAAGTACGGAATCGTCCTGGCACTGCTCGGCCTGACCTACATCACTTCGGCCACCGCTGAAGGCTCAGGCGCGACAACGTTGGTCATGCTGGTCCAGCTGGTGACCCTGTTCCTCACATTCTCCGCGTCAGAATCGCCGAGGGCCCGGCGCCTTGCCGGGATCGCGTGCATCGTCGTCGGGCTACTGATCATGGCCACGTGGGTCACCGGCATGGCTCTGTCCCTCGACCGGACCGCGCTGAAGGTCCTTTCGATCGTCAGCGTCCTGCTGTACCTGGTCGCTCCGGCCGTGATCCTGCGGCACCTGCTGCGGCGCACCACCGTCGACGGCCGGACGATCCTGGGCGGCATCTGCATCTACTTCATGCTGGGCATGATGTTCGCGTTCAGTTACCGCACGGTCTCGCTGTGGCAGACCAGCCCGCCGTTCTTCGGCGACGGCGGGGTGGGCGACAACGCCAACTTCTTGTTCTTCAGTTTCATCACGCTCACGACCACCGGCTACGGCAACCTCGTGCCCGCGACGAACCCGGGGCAGTCGCTGGCCGTTCTCGAGGCGATCATCGGCCAACTCTTCCTGGTCACGGCACTGGCCAAGATCGTCAACGCCTGGCACGTTCCGGGGCTGTCCAACCCGCCCAAGCCCGCGCCCGACGAGTGAACCCGGACCCAGTCGGGCAGTCTGGGCGCATGCGGACCCTGGCGATCGACAGCGGCGGCTCAGGCATCAAGGGGTCGGTGCTCGACGCCGATGGGCACTTGATCGCCGAGCGGATCAGGATCAAGACCCCGTACCCGCTTCCCCCCGAACGTTTCGTCGAGGTTCTGCGACAGATTGCAGACGGGATGCCGACCTTCGACCGGGTCACCGTCGGCATCCCGGGGATGATCCGTCGGGGTGTGGTGATCAGCACTCCCCACTACCCGAACCTGCACGGTCCGTACACGCGCAAGGATCCCGACCTCGACCGGGCGTGGCGCAATTGGGACGCGACCGCGGCGGTGGAGGAGGCGTTCGGCAAACCCGTGCGGGTGCTCAACGATGCGGAGGTGCAAGGTGCGGCGGTGATCACCCGCCAAGGCCTGGAAGTCATGTTCACGCTCGGTACCGGGCTCGGGTGCGCGGTGTTCGACAACGGCCGGTTGGCCCCGCACCTGGAGATGTCACACGCGCCGGTGCGCAAGGGTCACACCTACGACACCTGGATGGGCAAGAGCCAGCTCAAGCGACTGGGTGCGCAGAAATGGTCACGGCGGATCCTGGCGACCGTGGCCGGACTGCGCCCGGTCTTCGGCTGGGACCGCCTGTATGTGGGCGGAGGTAACGCCAAACACCTCACCGAACCACTCGGCGACGACGTGACCATCGTGGCCAACGTCGCAGGAATCGTCGGCGGTGTGCGGGTCTGGGATCTGGATATGGCACGGTAATCCAGTGACAGACGACGCCGCAGTGCCCGACGCCGAGCCGGAGATCCCGAAACTCGACAAGAAGAAGAGCATCATCGCCGGTGTCATCACGGTTGTCACGCTGATCATCGTGTTCGCCGGAATCCTGCCGAAGTTGGGCAATTACTCGGCCGCCTGGGATTCGGTGCAGGCGATGAGCAACCTCGACAAGGCCTCCCTGCTCGTGGCGATCATCGTGAACTTGTGGGTCTACGTGTTCCCGCTGATGGCCGCGATCCCGGGTCTGAAGTACAACCCCGCGTTCGTGGTGCGCCAGACGTCGTTCACGATCTCCAACGCCGTCCCCGCCGGTGGGGCGGTCGGCCTGGGCGTGCAGTACGCGATGTTGTCGGGATACAAGGTGAGCTCCGCGGCGGCCACCACGGGCATCGCCATCACCAGCGTCTGGAGCCTGTTCATGACGTTGGGACTGCCGGTGATCGGCGTCCTGCTCCTGCTGCTCAGCGGGGAGAACCCGTCGCAATACCTCACTGCGGCCATCGTGGGTCTGGTGACCATCGGCGGTGCGATTCTCGTCTTCACGTTGATCCTGCGCAGCGAGGAACTGGCCCGCAAGATCGGCGCGTTCGGGCAGAAGCTCGCCAACCCGGTCCTGCACCGCATGCACAAGGACTACGACGTCGTCCAGGAGGTCGTCGACTTCCGGTCGCAGATCGTGGGTGTGGTGTCG
>JALOLM010000022.1 GCA_025455985.1 Candidatus Nanopelagicales bacterium
CGACCCCCGCACCACCGAGCACTACGACCGCGCCCGCGGCAACCTCGACCGCCACGGCGTGCACTTCCTCACCGCCTACGTCGCCGGCGTCTGACCCCATGTGGGGCTGCCCAGGTAGCGGTCTGGGCTCCAACGAACCCGCGTCATCCCGCCGCCTGTCGCGCGCTGGCGGGGGGCATCACGCCCAGTAGGACGCGGGACAAGATTGTCGGTGGATGAGCAGCAGGTTGCCCATGATGCCCGGCGACTCCACGGAGGCAAAGGCGGCGCTGACGTCGCGAAGCCTGAACGCGGTGGGCTTGGCGACGTCAGGCCCCCGACCGGAGACGGGCGACAAGTCGGCGGCCCGTGACCGCAACTGGGCCGCACCGTCGCGCCGGGACGCATGGAAAGTCCGTTCCTGCAAGAGTATGTGCAGGACGAGGGAGGTCCGCAATGGAACTTGAAGGACTGGGCGAACGCCTTGAGGGGATAGTCAGAGAGCGGCATGCGAGGCTTCCCCGAGTCGATGCCCAACTCGATCGTTTGGCCAAGGTCGAGGCCGCCCTCACTGCGGTTCAGGATGCCGCCGTTGGCCTACCGGCGACTTGGCAAGACGATGCGGCAATCGGCGACGGGTCGCGTCCCGCCGTTTGGTGTAACTCGTGGCGTGTGGCTCTGTGAGCAGGGTCAACTATGCCGTAGCGAGTTCGGGTGTGGCGATCGCCTCCTCGGTGCGGGTGGGTAGGGCGATCGGTGGGGTGGGGTACAGCAGGGCCATAGACCCTTCGGACAGGTAGCGGCGGTCGGCGTCGAGCCATTCGTCGTGGGCCTCGATGAGCACGCAGGCTGATAGTCGGAGCAGGGCGTCGGTGTTCGGGAAGATCCCGACGACGTCGGTGCGTCGCTTGAGCTCTTTGTTGACTCGTTCGATGGGGTTGGTGCTCCAGATCTTGGCCCAGTGGGCGTGCGGGAAGTCGGCGAACGCGGTCAGATCGTCCTTGGCCGCCCGGAGCATCTCGGCGACCGCGGGCAGCTTCACGGCCAGGGTGTCGGCGACGGTGTCGAGCTGGTCGCGGACCGCGCCTGGGGTGGGTTGGGCGAACACGGTGCGGATGTAGGCCGCGACCATGTCGGCCTCGGCCTTGGGGACCTTGGCCAGCACGTTGCGCAGGAAGTGCACCCGGAGAAGGCCTCGGTCTCGCTGTCGCCGACCGCGCAGCCCAGGACCTCGCGGTGGCCGTCCGCACGCACCCCGGTGGCGATCACGACCGCCTGGGAGACGACCCGACCGTTGACCCGGGCCTTGCAGTAGGTGGCATCGGCGAACACATACGGGAACGGCTGGTCATCCAGCGGGCGGGTCCGCCACGCGGCCACCTCGCCGTCCAGCTGGGCGCAGATCCGCGACACCTCGCTCTTGGACACCCCGGTGCCGCCCATCGCGACCACCAGATCATCGACCCGACGCGTGGACACCCCTTCGACGTAGGCCTGCATGATCACCGCGTGCAGCGCGACGTCGATACGTCGTCGGGGGGCCAGCAGCGCGGGGAAGAACGACCCGGTTCGGGTCTTGGGGATCTTCACCGTCACATCCCCAACGCCGGTCGTGACGACCTTGTCGCGGGTCCCGTTGCGCTGCGTTGTCCGGGTCTCGGTGCGCTCGTGCGGGCCGGCGCCGATCACCGCGGTCGCCTCCGCCTCGACCAACTCCTGCAACATCGCCGCCAACAACCGGCGCATCAACTCACCACCATCGCCGGCCTTCATCGACTCGACCAATGCGAGCAGGGCAGACTGATCCAGGGCCATCGTGTGTGTTCCTCTCCATGAGTTCCTTGGCGGGTACTCACAGAGACTCACGCGATGGCCCCTCAACATCGAGGACCGACACGAACCGGTCACCGATCAGGAACCCGAGTTACACCACTCCAGGGGACGCGACCCGGCGACGCGTTGGAACGGCTGAAGGACCCTGCCATTTCGACGGCACTTGTCGCTGCCCGAAGCAAGTTGCTGGCCGTCAAAGCCCGCTACGCTCGCGACAGTATCAACGTTGGCGTAAGCGGTCGAGCTCGAGTTGGCAAGAGCCTGATGCTGCAGTCGATTTCCGGCCTGTCGGATGAGCAGGTGCCGACTGGTGAGGGCACGAACGTCACAGCCATCCGGAGCCGGATCTTCCACAGTTCTGAACCCCGCGCCTATATCAGCTTCCACAGCCGAACCTCCTTTCTTGAGGAAGTGGTTCGTCCCTACTTCATCGATCTCGCAATATCCCCACTTCCTACCTCTCTAGATGCCTTCGAGGTCACGGCGCGGCCGCATGGTGCGGGGTTCTCTGAGCTCGAATCGATGTACGAGCAGTCAAAGGCGCAGGGGCTGTCCAAGGAGGCGAAGGCCAAGTGGGACCGCCTCATCGACATCGGTCGCGCTCTTCCCCACCTAAGGCTTGACGGCAGCGAACTCCAACTAACCGACCTATCCGACTTGCGTCGCTTCGTGGCGTACCCCACCACCGCCGACAAGGATCGGGAGGACCTCCCTGGGGGTCAGGCCGCCCCCAGGGACTACCTGGGTGTGCGCGACTGCCGCGTCGAATCTCCCTTCCCTGTCACGGCGCTCGACAGGCTTGGACTGGTGGATCTCCCTGGTCTTGGCGAATCAGCCGCAGGTATCGACCAGCGCATCGTCACAGGCTTGAGCGGCGAAGTTGACGTCGTTCTAATGGTGTTCCGAGCGGTCACAGGCCTCGCGAACATCGACACCATCGACCGAGCGGCACTGGACCTGATCACTCTCGCCCAGGGAGCGATCTCCGACTCGCGTGATTTCGCGTGGATAGTCGTTAACGCCAGCCCTGACCAGGACTCTGCACGGAGAGACCTCATCTCCGAGCTGCATCGAGACTTCAACGAGCGTTCCCCCGATTCGAAGTACTCGGTCCTGACAGCCGACGCTAAAGATGCGCGGTCGATGCACTTCGATGTCCTGCTCCCGGTGCTGAACCGCTTGGCAGATCGCCTTCCCTACATGGACGAGGAGGTCCTACAAGGAGCGGTCGCGGCGATGGAGCCTGCCCTGCGTTCCGTCCGTGCTGCGTCAACGGCTCTCGAGGATGCCATACGTGAAGCGAAGACGCAGTCGGGTACACCACGCCAGGTGCTTTTCGAGCTTGCGGGGGAACTCCGTAAGGACATCCAGGAATCCCTAGCGACCCTGAAGCCACGCAAACTCGGCAGTACGTACGTGGCTCAGTATCTTGATGAGATTGAGTCCATCCACTCGGGAGTCAGGGATTGGCTTTTCGTTGGTCTGGGCCGCGCTGAGAGCAGGGATGATTGGCAGACCCTCGCTGACCGGGAATGGGGTGTGGCCCGTAGCCACGGCCCGTTCGCAAACTCCGAACTCCACCGCCTTAGGGTGGAGATCACGCGCAGGTACGCGCAGTTGGACTACTTCTTGAATGACGTCCTGGTTGAGGAGTTCTACGGCTTGGTTTGTGCCGCTCTCTCGGGCGAGGCAGAGGGCACCGTCAACAGGGCGGAAGCGCAACGCGGATACCTCTTGGGGGACTCCACGAGCAAGCCTAGTCAGAAGTTGCATGCGCTCACCCGCCGGCTGGGGGCCTGCGATCCGGCCGTTCCTTCGCTGACGGCGGCTGTCGAGCAGTTGACGGGCATCCACTTTGATTTCAGGATCCAGTCGTACCCGCTCCTTTACGACTTGAACCTGGAGATGCGCCCTCGAGAGAACGCCGACCCTCCTTTCCCTCCTGCCTTTGAGCATCTGCAGACCCCATTCATGTACGACTGGTTCCTTGAGTCCTTCACTCGGTACTCCTTCCGTATCAAGCGCGAGCTACGACAGGACGCTGAGCGCCAGATCCGGGTTCTGTCTGGCGCAGCGCTTGTGTTCGAAGACGAGATCGTCAGGTCCGGGGAAAGCGGGGCCGAGTTCTGGAACCTAGCCGAGAGTTACCGGGACGAGTTATGGCCCGGCAGATTCGAGGGACTCAACCAGTCAAGTGCTCGCGCGCAGCAGTTCAGCAAGACGGTCAGACGCTTGTCCGCGGCCATCAACGAGGCGCTGGAGGTGTCCCCATGAGCGGCACGGGTGAGACGCAGGATCACAGTTGGCTTGTGACCATGCTGGGGCCGTCGCGGGTAGGCAAGACTTCACTGCTCACCGCCCTGCAGGTTGCGGCCAACGACTACTTCGCTGGGACACCGGTGAGGGTCGAGCCTGAGGACGAGATCACGCGGAGAGCCTTCGCTGACAACAACCGCATCATGATCAGCGAGTTGAAGGCTCGCCGCTTCTCGCCGTTGCTGAAGGGCGATGAAGAGGAGCGGACATACGGACTCACCGTCAGCGCCGGAGTTGATACTCACCGCATTGTGCTTCGCTTCCAGGACTACCCCGGGGGCTACCTATCGACTGCCAAGTCCTCTCGAGTGACTGAGCTCCTCGCTGACAGCCCCACAGCTATCGTCCCGATCGATGCGACCCTCCTGATGGAAGCTGGGGACGACAACAGTCTGGAGATCATGACTGGGCTGGGCCTGGTAGAGGTCGAAGAGCAAGTGCGGATCTGGGCCAAGACCAGGACGCAGGCAGGAGACCGCACCCGGCTGTTACTCGTCCCGGTCAAGTGCGAGTCCTACTTCAACGACAATGGCGGCCAGTACAACGAGGCTGACAAGTTGTTCAAGATGGTCCAGAAGTACTACGGAAGCCTGGTGGACATCTACCGACAGGAGTCCGGGAGGGGGCCGCTCATGTACGCACCGGTGGACACGATCGGTCCAATCGAACTGATGGACGTCACGTGGGTGGTCGACGACTCCGGCGTAAGGCGGATGAAGCCTGAGTACTCGGTGCGATCGGACGCCTTCGGCGCTCCTCTTCCGCGGAAGATCAAGGGCGCGGAGCCAGTTCTAGCCCATCTGGTGAAGGACGTTCTTTCCGTTCAGGATGAAGCGCTGCGCCTGGTAGAGCTAGAGGCTGATCGGCAGCTGACCGACATCCAGAAGGAGAACCTCCGCCGGCGCAGCAATTGGTTCAAGCGGTTCCTAGACGACTTCTCGGGCAACCACACCAAGAGAAAGGTGCGGCTCGAGGAAGCGCGAAGCAAGCTCGACGCCCTCAACGCCGACCTCGAGAAGCTGACCCAAGGCGTCGACTCGCTTTCGGGTAACGATTCCGGGCGCGTTCGGATTTGGCCTTGAGCTACGCGGTTCGGATCCGTACTCGTTCAGCGGACAAGGATTACCACTGGATGGGTGGCGACCCAGTGGAATGGTGGACCACCGGGTGGGGCCACAGCCTCCTTAGACGTAGGCCTTGCCTGCTGCGCCAGTCTGGTGCCGCGGGTGGGGTTCTCATCACTGGGGTTCCATCCGGTCGGCATGACGGCTCGTCTTCTCGCACGAGAATCAACTACGACCTGGCACTGGTCGCTACCCCTGACGGCAGTCTGCTCGAGACGCAGGTCGATGCTCTGGTGCTCGCCTGGTGGAGGCAACACTCAGCCGACCCGAATCGGCCTTGGCCGCTCGGGATTGAGCTCGACAATGCAATCGCCAAGATTGCGGCAACCGATGGAATCCCTATCGACGAGGTCATCGAATCCTCGGGACCCGACCGAGTCGAACGAGTTGTCTGGGCCGCTCTTGGGAACGTCGCGCCCCACCGGTTGCCACCCCCTGGCGCTCTCGACGCTCTAGAGCCCGAGCGCGTGCGGTGGGTTGGGTCGGGACATGCCGAGATCGAAGCCCTCATTCTTGGGAACCAGTCCATCGCGTACTTCGCTGCAGCTACCCCGAATGACATGGAAGGCAGCGCCGGCATCGGGGTCGGCAGTGGGATAGTCGTCATCATCGACGGGGATGATCGGGTGCACGAGCGCCCAAAACAGATGGCCCCCGCCCCGGACCCCGGGCCGGGGCCGGGGCCGAACGAACGCCACCCGCCCCGGCACCGCGTCCCGCTCACTCTGATGTTGGTGGCCACAGCCCTCGTGATCCTGATCGTGTACCTGATTCGGTAGACGCTCTTGAGCGGCCAACCACCTTGGGTGAAGAAGTCTTGGGGATCATCCGTAATCCAGTGGGTTCCGCTAGGGCGGGCGTTGGGTTGGTGGGGGACGTTGTGGATGACCCTAAGGTGCTCAAGCAACTCGGCACTGACGCAGGCAAGCGGCTGTGGCGCGAAGTGCAGCGCAACGCATCCAAGCCCTCGAGCGTCGGCGAAGATGGTGAGGAAGCCCCGGCCTCAGAGTCCGACGGTGGGCCAGCGGGACTCTAGGTTCTGATGCTGATGCCGGGTTAGCCTAGCGACTGCCGGATCAAGGCCACGAGAACTGCCAGGGCGGCCATGGGGGGTCGGGTCAGACCGCGCGCATCACGCACGTGGCCCGCGGATCTCAGGCGCCGCGAGTTTCGCCGCTTGGATTCTGACTGCACTGCCGCCGGCCCCGCGCTTCCTCCTCCGTAGCCCCTAACCGGCCCGGTGTGATCATTAGGCGTGTCCGTGCAACAAGTCATCCACACATGCAGCGCTTGCGGTGCCGAGAGGATTGGCCCGGGCATCGGTGATGTGCCCGGAGATCGAACGCCCTGTGCGAACGAGGGATGCGGCTCGGTAACCGTTCGGGCAGCGATCACGGTCACGGACTCGGTCGAGGTCCGCGGACTCCTCACTGGGAAGTTGAGGGATCCGAGTCTCGGCTCACGCAACGGACGCAAGACCCACTTCACGACCGGCACTGAGTTCTTCAGGCAGGGCCAGCGCTGGCATCAGGTGAGCCGAACCATTGATTTCGTGAACGATAGCTACGACGAAACAATCAGCGATGCGACGACCGGAGAGGTGATTCGTGAGTGCCACGAGCGACTCACTGACCACCAAGGCAGGGGGTCAGCACGAACGTCGCGGCCTGGGTCCTGACTGCAGGGCGGGAGTCAGCCCCCTTGGAGCCAACCGTGACGCGGCCTTCCGCCGCGAGCTGGGCGCCTTTCAGGCGGGCATGGCAGCGCCCAGATGGGGGCACACCTGCTGGGGCCCTAGCGTGAATCCCTGCGACCCGCCGCGTTGCATGTCTCCCGCTCCCGCCGGGGACGCTCAGACGCATCCGGAGGGTGACGCTGGATCCATCATCCGTGCTGCGCAGTGAGCCAAGGGCCGGCGATGGGATGTCCGTGCCATGGCCGACGGCGGAGCCGGGTGGGCTAGCACCATTCGACCTGCTTGACGTGGACCGCTCCGATCGTCGGCCAGGGTTCGGCGACTTGTAGTCGCAGTGTGTGGCTGCCGAAGTCGCGTTCGAGTTGCACGGTGTGCACCTGGGATCGCCTCGTCGTGCGAGTGGGCTGTGACAGCACGGTCTCGACGTGTTCGCGGTTGACACCGAGACGCTGCAGTTGCTCCTCTGCGTGCGGGGAGTAGCGCACCTGCTTGGCGTCGCTCCCACCCTCGAGGGTCGCAGTCAGGAGACGGGGGTCACTCAGCCTTCTTGCGAGATGGAGCGCGGGCGAATTGTCTCGTTCGCGCACGCGGAGGCGCGTCACGACTTGGGTGAGGATCGCGCCCACGGCCAGCCCAAGCCCAAGTTGCTCGAACTGAGTCATGGCTTCTCCTCGCTCGCCGCGGCGTTGGCCCCTGTGCACGGGGGCATCTGCGTCGAGCCGGAGCCGTGGCGGTCGACGAAATCCCGGAGCGTGGGCAGGTGCCCGGCGGGAAGGAACGGGTCAGCAACGCGAACCGGGGGTGCCACGGAGCTGGATACGAACGTGCCAAAGGTGGTTCGGATCCCGAGGGTGATCATGCTCAGGCCTCGCTCGCAAGGGCGAAGTTGAGCTGGCCCTTGTCGTTCTTGCCTGTGACGCGGACGTACACCGACTGGCCGACGTTTGCCACCCTGGTTGCATCCTCGACGTAGCGCCCGTTGTTGAGTGGGGGCATCTCGGAGGCGTGCAACAGGCCGGACTCTCCGGAGGGGAGGCGCACGAAGGCGCCGAAGGGCTTCACGCCGGTGACCTCGCCCCAGCACGGCTCGTAACCCCGCGTCGGTGCGGGAGGCAGGGCGGCTTGGATCTTGGCGATCTCGACCATGTTCTGGGCCTCAATGACGGCCAGCTCGACGCGGTGGCGAACCTGGGCGAGCAACTCGTCAATGACCTTCGACGGGTGCGTCCTGCCCTTCCGCGACTGCGTGACGCTCATCAGCTGGTGCTCAAGGTTCGCCGAGCACGCGTTCCAGAGGATCTCCTCCGCGGCAGCTTCGGGCGAAGCGAACACCCCTGAGGGCGCGTCCCGGAGGATGCCCACAAGCGTGTTGCGGGCGCGGGTCAGGTCCTTGGCAAGCGTGCCCTTCGCGATGGTGAGCGCCTTCTCCAGAGCCCGGACCTGTGACGGGTCCATGGTGGCGACCAGCGGGTTGAGCAGCGTTGGGACGAGCTCCGGGACGTACGCGAACGGTGTGGCGTCGGGCATGGTGCTCGATGCCAGGTTCACGACGGAGGTGATGCCTAGCGCCGGCGCGGTGCTGCGGATGGGAACGAGCTGGGACATGGTGGTTCCTTCCTCAAGGACGATGATTCGGTCAGGGGTGGTCGCTGGTGCGACCTCAGGTGGGGGCTTTGGGAGTCGAGGCGGTCGTGGCCAGCAACGAGGCGTGCTGCTGGCGGGGCAGCTTGGCGGGCTTCACGCCCGTCAGGCCGCGGGTCATCGGATGCTCCTGTACTCGCTCAGTGTTTTGCGGGCGTGGGCCCACTTTCCGGTCCGCAGCGCCTCGTCGGCGAGGGCACGCACCACACGGGCGTCGCGGAGTGCGTTCAGCCGCTTGCCCATGTCGTCGAAGAATCCGGCGTAGACGGTGTAGTTGGACCCTGCCCCGTGGTCGATCTTCGCGGCGGTTTGGCGCTCGGCCTCCAGGAGCAACTCCTCCACACGAGGGTCGGACACGTCGATGCCCACGACGATCCTGCCCTCCACGGGGATCACTCGATCGGCGAGCAGGCCGGTCATTGCTTCGAGCAATTGCTCCGTGCTCATGGTTGCGACTTCCTTGGACATGTGTGATTCCTTCCTGAATCAGGCTGGGTGGTGCCTCTGGTTGGAGCTGTGGGTCGGTCGGGCAGGGCTGGGACACTAGGCCCGTGTCCCACTGCGGTTGACCGGGCTACTTCTTCGCCTCGGCGATCTCCTGGACCATCGCCACCGCCGCATCGCGGAAGTCGATGATCGGCGAGGTGATCGTCACCGTCACGCCTCCGCGCTGGTCCGTCTCGCTGATGGAGATGTCCGCCCCCGTGTCCTTGAGCTGGTCGAGGTGGGCGTACAGAATCCGGGTGCGCCAAGCAGCGCGCACCTTGACCTTGGTCCGGACCGAGTCGAGCGCGACGACGGTGACGACCCACAGGGTTGCGCAGTCCGACGACGTGTCAGCGATGATTCGGATGCGCCTGCTGAGGAATGGCGAGATGCCCTCCACCACCATCCGCCCCTTCTCGCCGGGCGTCACGCTCTCCGGGTTGGCGAGGACCGCCCGGACCTCAGGCTCCGAAATTGCGCGCTGCACCATCCGCTCCTTGAGGGCGTGGTCGGCGTACTGGAGGGGCCCCTCGTACTGGGCCCCCTCGTAGCCGGGGTACGGCTGCTCCGGGCTGGTGCCGGGTGCCGGGCGGCGGCGCCGGAGCGCCCACCACCCGAGGGCTACCGCCGCGGCGTTGACCAGGGCGAACATGATCGTGGGCATCATGGTGTCTCCTTCGACGAGAGGGTGGTGCCTGCGACGGCGACCTCGGGGCTGCTCACGCTGCACTGGCGGTCTGGTCGGGGGCGTAGTCGGCCCGGCCGCCGCGGGCGTCGAACTTGTCGTGGTCGAAGTCGACCTCGGCAAAGGCGGCGTCGTGCCCGACCTCGAGGATGGGACGGCTGTAGCGGTGCCGGCCGGTGGTGGAGTCGAAGAACCGGCCCTGGGGGTCGACCATGACGTAGGAGCCTCGGATCGCTTCGATGGGCTCGGGCACGACTCGAATTCCGGTGGCCCCAAGCGTTGCCAGGGCGGCGCGGTGGCGGTTGACGTAGGCGTCGAATGCCTCGCGGGTGGGGGTGAGCAGGGCGATGTGGGCCTCATTCTGGCCCTCGACGGGCGCAGCTTGGAGTAGCTTCCACCGTTCAGGGCCTAGGCGGAGGACCAGGGTGGACATGTCCTCCCCCTGGTTGAGGGTGGTGACGACGGTGTTCAGTTTGTATCGGACCCCAGCGGCGCGGGCCGCGTCCGCGAGGGCGATCTGGTGATGCGCCGGGATGGTCTGGCCGCCGGGGGTCGCGCGGCCCATGGCACGGTGCGTGGCATCGGCGGCGGAGTCGATGCTGACGGTCAGCAGGTCGAGCACGTCGGCGTGGGTGCCGATCCATGTGGGGTCGATCCGGCTGCCGTTGGTGACCAGGTTCGTCAGGGCGCCCTCGGCCTTGGCCGCGGCGAGCATGTCGGGCATCCCCGGGTAGAGAGTGGGCTCTCCGCCCACGAACGTGACCTTCTCGTACCGTGCCCCCAGCAGCTGGCTGATCCTCAGGAGCTCTGCGTGGCCTTGGATCGGGCGGGCCGTCGGGTCGTCGAGGAAGGTGGCATAGCAGTGCTTGCAGCGCAGGTTGCAGCTTCGGAGGAAGTGGAGGTTCGCGGTCAGCGGCAAACGGCGAGAGTCATGGAACATGCTCATCGCTACCCCACCGCCTTGACCGGGGTGGCCGGACGGGGAAGGTAGGTGACGGTCGTCGCCGCCAGGCGAAGGGCCTTGCTGAGGTGATCCGCGTGGGCGATCACATGTAGGCGCGCGGCTCCGGCTAACTCCGTGAAGATGTGATCCCCGCTCACCACGACGATGTCGGTGACCCCCGCGGCGGTGAACGTGCGCCCCGCAGCAAGCAGGGCCAGGTCGGCTGCATCGGGCTCGGTCGGGACGAGGGCCGGAACCCAGCCGCGAGCGGCAAACCACGCCATGTAGGCGCGGAGCACGTGTTCTCCAGTGGCCACCTGGACCGGCATACCTGTGAGGTGCTTCCCGACAACGGTGAGCAGCGCGTCGCCCTCAGCCGCGGGAAGCAGCCGACCCCGCACGATCAGCGAGTTCTCGGCATCCACCAGCGCGGCGAGGCGGCGAGGTGGCGTGGTGCCGCGCCTCGTCGGTCCTCCGTTGTGTTGCATATCTGGTCTCCTTCTCTCTTTTTTGCGGGTGCCCGCCGTTATAACGCTGAGACTACTAGACGTCTGCGGGGGCACGCAAGATAGACTGCGGCTATGACTCCGACGGAACTCACCCGAGCTATGGCGAGCGACCCATCCCTGGCTGCCCGCTACCTCCAAGAGGTTGTGCACCTGGGCGCGGGAGTGGGCCGAGCGCAACTGGATGCGGACATGAAGTTCCTTGCCGACTCAGGTGCTGACGAGCTGGTGGCGTGGTTCTGGCCAGACAGAACGTACGCATCTGACTTCGACCCTTTTGACTTCGAAGACCCGCGCAACACTCGAGACCCAGAGGAGGTGCGCCGCCGCATCTACCGCGACTACGCATGGCTCGTCATCTCCGCAGCGAGGGTCTGCGGAGTCGAAGTCCTGGACATGGGGAAGCACCTGATTTGGTCATTCGGCCTCGACGGGAAGCGGCTTGAAGCCGTCACTGGTGAGGTGCCGGATCTTCGTGCGGTAGCCGACTTCCGCGACGCGCTGCACTTGAAGTTCGACGGCACATGGAAGATCGCCCACCCAGAGCACCTGGCCCTGAGGGTTCAACAGTCGAGGGTTGCGACTGGCATCTTCCTGAGACTCCAGGTGGAAACTCGCGGCGTACTGCTGGAGGGCGCGTTGGAGAAGTGGGAGAAGTCCAGGCCGCATTCGGTGCCCGTGACCGCCAATGTAATCAGTGCTCCGGAAAGGGGGAGGCGCTACCGCGCGTTGTTCGAGTTCCTGGCTCAGATGGACGCCCCGTCACCACGCTTCACGCTCGACGAACTCGATGCCGCGCTGGAATCGGGCGGCGAAGACCGGCTGCCGGAGAGCGCTCGCAAAGACAAGTCATGGTGGGCCGGGCACTACACCCAAAGCCTGGGCCGACCGCAGATTGGGTCGTGGTGGGCAGCTGGCTATCGCGTGCGCGATGTCCAGACCCAAGTCGCCGACGGGTCGAAGGTGCGTCGTTCAGAGGTTGTCGCAGTGGAGTTCGAGCAGCTGCGCGGTCAACTCAAGCGATCGGTCGGTCGCTCCCTCAGCGCCGGCGGCGGCAAGGTGGACCTCTTCATCCTGGCAACACCTGAACCCGCTGAGGTGATGCCAAACAAGTTGCCCGACGACTGGCAGCTTCCCGACCCTTCGCGCGTTGATGCACCTGGTGTAACTCCGGTTCTCCCCAAGGATCGGTATCCCGAGATCCAGCGCTTGGTGACCATCCTGAAGGATGAAGGCGAGGCCGATCGGCGTTGCCTGGAGCAGCGACTGCGCGATCAGTACGGCATCGGCGTCAGCGGCGGTGAGCTATCGAACCTACTGACCAAGGCCAGGCGTCTGGGGTCCATCGACAACCTCGGCACCCGGAAGCAACCCCGCTGGGTCGCGACCAACTCCAAGGGGCACTACATGCTCCAGATCGCGGCGTTGTTGGGGTTCCAATGCCCAAGGATCCCGCCCAAGCAGCTGATCCCAGGCGAATTCCTCGACCAGATCCAGGAGGAAACCGGCATCAACCTCGGTGCGGGCTCAGCAGCGCCCACCGAGACCTTGACCCTCCCCGACGGCTCCTCGGTGACCGCCTTAAGCAAGGACGCGCAGGTCAAGGTCTTCCTCCGCTACGGCCTGAAGAGAACAGTCGGCGAGGGGACGGTGGACAACGACGACGGCCTGGCGGTGCTGCTCAAGGACGTCGAGGCAGCGGTGGCTAGCAAGGAGTGACGTCCGGCAGAGTGTACGGATCCTGGTGGGAGTGTCGCTGCTGAAGCAGGCGACGGCCTGCGGGCGATCCTTCGAGCGATCCCTCACAACCGACCCGAAGAAGGTCGCCGCGATGACCGTCAAGACCATGATCGACCCTGCTCAAATCCTCCCATTTGCCGCGGCTCCCCGCTTCGGGCCGCTTCGAGAATGTGCGTCACATCGCCGCGTACCGTCCCGGTGTCGCGGCTGGGCCATGCCGCGTGCGGACGCAGCCATGATGGGGGACTTGGCACTCAGTCCGAAGGAGTCGGGCTGCGGCCGAGTTCGCGAGGCGTCAATGCTGGGCAGAGTCCGGCGTCGGACCGGTTGGTTACCGTGGGTGGGTGAGCCTGGGTTCCACGCCGCCGATCCGTCGGGTCTCG
>JALOLM010000023.1 GCA_025455985.1 Candidatus Nanopelagicales bacterium
GTGTGCAGCCGGTTCTCGCTCTGGTCGTAGATGATCGACTGCGGGGAGTCCATCACCTCATCGGTGGCCTCCACGCCCCGGGAGGCGGGCAGGCAGTGCATGAACTTCACGTGCTCGGGCGCGCGGGCCATGAGTTGCGAGTTCACCTGGTAGCGCGGCTTGAAGGCCTTGACCCGGTCGGGGATCTCGTCCTCCTGGCCGAACCACCACCACAGGTCGGTGTAGATGAAGTCGGCGTTGACGACTGCCTCCTCCACGTTCTCGGTCTCGAAGTACCGACCGCCGTAGAGCTCTTCATTCTTGGCGATCTCGTCGAGAACGGTCGGCCACTGGGCCTTGATCCCGTACTGCTCGGGGCGGGCGTGGATGAACGTCCCGCCGAGCATCGTGACGATCTGCGCGGTGGAGGTGCAGACGTTGGTGGCGTCGCCGACGAAGACAACGGTCAGTTCCGAGAAGTCCTTCTCGCTGTGCTCGGTCATCGTGAAGGCATCGCACACCGCTTGCGTGGGGTGGTTGTAGTCGGTGAGGCCGTTGATCACGGGGACCTCTGCGTGCTCGGCGAAGTCGGTGACAGTGGCGTGCTTGAACGCCCTGATCTCGACGGCATCGACCATGCGCGAAAGTACCTGCGCGGTGTCCTTGATGTTCTCCTTGGCGCCAAGGTGGATCTCGCCCGGCTTCAGGTAGAGGGCGTGGCCGCCGAGTTTGGTCATGGCGACCTCGAAGGACACGCGGGTGCGGGTCGAGGCCTCTTCGAAGATCATTCCCAGTGACGCGCCTTCCAGCAGTCGCGGGCAGGCGTTCTGCTTGTCGGCCTGCTTGAGCAGCCTGATGAGGTCCATCTGGGCGCGGATCGTGTCCGGGCCGAGGTCCTGGGTGTCGATGAAATTGCGTGGTGTTCGCATCTGAGAAGACAACCTTCCGGTAGGTAGGTCGTCGAAGGGGGCAGACTCCGTAGGTGGTCGGACCCACCCCGGTCGGCGGTTCCCTGTTTGTGGGAACACCTCAACTGTACCCCCTACTTGAGCAACTGCTCAACTAGGGGTGCTCCAACACCGCGCCTCATGTCGGACCCTCGTTCTACCGTGATTGAGTACGAGGGGAGTGCCGATGCGAGACGATCCGGTGCGGACGGGTTCCGCCGCCGGTCAGGGTCTGCGACCGGTTCTGGTGAACATCGAATCGCTGCTCGACCCGCACGTGCTCATGGACGCTGTTCGAGACCAGCAGCGACGTATCGTCGACTTCCGCTACCGAGCTCTCAACGAGGCCGCCCGCATGGAATACGGGCTGTCCCGCGAGGAGATCGTGGACCACACACTTCTCGAGTTGCACCCGTTGACCGGGGACCGGGCACTCTTCGACTTCTTCGTGCGGCTCGTGGAGACCGGTGAGCCGTTGGAGCTCGACGACTTCGAGTTCGACGCGAGTCCGCCGGAGGGCAATCTGGCCTACTACGACATCAGCGCCGCGAAGGTGGGCGACGGGCTGGTGTTCTCCTGGTGGGATGTCACGCAGCGTTACCAGCGGGATCGGGAGGTCGCCAAAGCTGAAGGGCAGTTGCGGGCGACCTTGGACTCGCTGCTGGACCCCAACGAGATGTTCATGCCCCTGCGGGATGCCGACGGTGAGGTGGTGGACCTCGTCTACACCAGGGTCAACGAGGCCAGTTGTCGATACCTCAAACGGACCCGCGAGCAGCTCATCGGGCATCGTCTCTTCGAGGTGTGGTCGGGCGAGGCAGCCGATTTCGTCTTTGATTTGGCGCGCCAGGTTCTCCAGACCGGCCAGCCCCGCAACCTTGACGAACAGTCGGTGGTCATGCCCGATGGCACGCGGCGGATCTACGACTTGCGGGGCGTCGCAATCGGTGACGAGGTGAACTTCACCTACCGGGACGTGACCGGTCGGGTCATGGCCACGAAGGAGATCGCCGAGTCGCGCGAGCACTACCGGTTGCTGGCCGAAAACGCCTCGGAGCTGGTGTTCCAGACCGGCGCCGATGGTCTGATCGAATGGGCGAGTCCGTCGACGGAGAAGGTTGTGGGAATTCCCCCTGAGGACTTCGTCGGATGCCCGATGTCGCAGTTCATCCACCCCGAGGACTTGGATCGCGTGAGGGGGTTGCAGAAGGGGCTGCTCGCGGCCGGCTCCCACTTCGGCCGGACCGAGTTGCGGCTGGCCACGGCCGACGGTGGCTGGCGCTGGATGGGTGTGCTGGGCAGGGCCCTGATGGACGACGATGGCCGGCTGATCGGCGGGGTCGACGCCATGCGCGACATCCAGGCCCAGCGGGATGCCCAGGCCGCACTCGCGGAGTCCGAGGAGCGGTTCCGGCGTTCGATGATGGACGCCGGCATCGGGATGGCGATCGTGGCCGACGATGGGACCTTCCTGCGGGTGAACCCGATGATGTGTCAGATCCTGGGTCGCACCGAACTGGAACTCGTCAAGTGCACCTGGCAGGAGATCACACATCCCGACGACCTGTTCGCCGACTCCGAACTGCTCGACGGTGTGCTGGTCGGTCGCCGGGAGACCTATCGTCTGGCCAAGCGCTACCTGCGACCGGATGGTGAAGTCGTCTGGGCCGACCTGACGGTCTCGGCCGTGCGCGATGACGAGGGCAGCGTCAGGTACCTGATCTCGCAGATCGTCGACATCACCTCCACGGTGAAGGCGCGGGAGGACCTGCAACGCTCGGAGGAGCACTACCGGCTGATGGCCGAGAACTCCTCTGACGTGGTGTTCCGATCGTCCTCGACGGGCCGGCTGGAGTGGATCTCGCCGTCGGTGACCGAGGTGATGGGGTGGCGACCCGAGGAGGTGGTCGGTCAGCCGATGGGCAGGTACGTCCTGGCCAGCGACCTCCCCGAGTCGGCCCGGGTGAAGATCGACCATCACGAACCGATCGATTTCCAGGGCAGGTGCCGACGTGCCGACGGGGCGCACATCTGGATGGACATCACGTCCCGGCCCTTGGTGAACAGCGAGGGTGTCGTGGTCGGCCGCGTCGGCCGGCTACGTGACATCCAGGCCGAACATGAAGCCCGGGAGGCCCTGCGTTCCAGCGAGGAACGTTTCCGGGCAGCGATGGAGTCGGCGCCGACCGGCATGGCGGTGATCGGACTGGACCGGCAGTTCCTGGAGGTCAATCCCGCTCTGTGTCAGTTGCTGGGCCGCACCGAGCGCTGGTTGCTCAGCCACTCCGTCGCCGACGTCCTCGATCCCCTCGACGATGACGTGGACCGCCGGCTTCGTTCACAGGTCCTGGCCGGTCAGGTCCGTTCCTTGAGCCGGGATCACCAGATGATCCGCTCCGACGGCGAGCGCCTGACCGTCGAGCATTCGATCGGGGTCCTGCGCGACGACGAGGGTGCGGCCAGCGCTTTCGTCTCGCAGTTCGCCGATGTCACCGAAGCCCGGCAGACCCGTGAGCAACTGCGCTTCATGGCTACCCACGACTCACTGACCGAACTGCTGAACCGTCGCGAACTCGTCGCGCGGGTGTCCGGGGTCCTGGGCCGAAGGCCGCGCACCGGTGTCAACGTCGGGGTCCTGTTCATCGACCTTGATGGGCTCAAGCCACTCAACGACACCTACGGACATGCCGTCGGCGACGAGATCATCATCACCGTGGCCCGTCGGATCAAGCGCCAGGTGCGTTCGGACGACATCGTCGCCCGGTTCGGCGGTGATGAGTTCGTGCTGGTCCTGCCGGCCATCCATACGCTCGAGGACGCCGAAGGGGTCGCTGGTTTGCTGCACTCAACGGTGGGAGCACCGATGCTCATCGAGGGACACAGCATCGCGGTCACCATCAGCATCGGCGTGGCGGTGGTCAGGCCCGGGGAGGATCCCGACGCCGCGATGCGGCAGGCCGACTCCGCTTTGTACCGGGCAAAGCGTGAGGGGCGTGCGAGGACGGTCGTCTACGACCCGGACTACACCGAACCGATGACTTCCTGACCGGCGTTCGCGCGAGCCCGCGGTATCGGGTTACTCTTCCGATCATGCGCAGAGGACTCAAATTCGCGATGCCAGTGGCGATGGCCATGTCGGTGATGGCCGCCCCCGCGGTCGCCCATGCCGACACCGTGTGGTTGTGCCGGCCCGGGGCTAGCCCCAATCCATGCAAGAGTTCCTTGAAGACCACGGTCAGGACCGAAGGCAAAGCCGCGAAGGTGGTCAAGCCCAAGGCCGTGAAGAAGCCCAAGTTCGACTGCTTCTACGTCTACCCGACGGTCAGTGAGCAGCCGAATGTGGTGGCCAACCTCGACATAGATCCCGCCGAGGTGTCGATCGCCCAGCAACAGGCCGCGCGCTTCAGCCAGGTCTGCAAGGTGTACGCGCCGATCTACCGCCAGATCACTCTCAGGGCAATCCTCGGCGGCGCAGGGCAGGTCACCCCTGAGGAGCGTGAACTCGGCTACAGCGATGTGCTGGCAGCGTGGCAGGAGTACCGGGCCGCCAATGCCGGCCGGGGGTTCATCCTGATCGGTCACTCGCAAGGCTCGGGAGTGCTTAAGCGGCTGATCCGTGAGCAGATCGAGCCGGATCCGGTCGCCCGCCAGGAGATGGTCTCGGCCCTGATCACCGGAAGCTCAGTGGCGGTTCCGAAGGGTAAGACCGTCGGCGGCGACTTCAGCCAGATCCCGATCTGCACCCGTCCCAAGCAGACCGGGTGCATCATCTCCTACGCGACGTTCAGCCAGACCCCGCCGGAGAACAGCCTGTTCGGTCGCGTCCGCTTCGTCCCCGGCGGGCCGCTGCAGGAGGGCGTCGAATATGAGGCGGCCTGCACGAACCCGGCTGCTCTCAAGGGCGGTTCGGCTGAGTTGGACACGATCTTGCGGACCACCCCGGTACCCGGTCTGCTGGGCGGTGCGGCCAGCATCCTGTGGGGAGGCAAAGTGCCCAGTGCCAAGACCGACTGGCTCAAGCCGTCGAGCCGGTACAAGGGCAAGTGCGTGACCTCCAATGGGGCCAACGTCCTGCGGGTCAAGGGGATCGGGGATGCCCGTAAGTTGACTGGCTCGCCCAACCCCACCTGGGGTCTGCACCTCGTGGACATCAACATCGTCCTCGGCGACTTGATCGACGTCGTACGCAGCCAGCAGAAGGCGTACTCAGCTCGGTGAGCCCGTTCCGGGCCTTGGTCCGCGAAGAGGTCGATCTCCTGATCGACTGGGCGGCGGCCGAGGGCTGGAATCCCGGACGGGATGCGGACGCGTTCTGGGCCACGGATCCTCGCGGGTTCGTCGGCGTGGACGTCGATGGGCAGTTGGCCGGCGGTGGCGCGGTCATCGACTACGGAACCCTCGGCTTCATGGGTCTGTTCATCGTGCGGCCCGAGTTTCGCGGGGCCGGACTGGGTCGTCGGCTCTGGTACTACCGCCGGGATCTGCTGCTCGAGCGGCTGCCGCCCGGTGCCCCTCTGGCGATGGACGGCGTCAAGGCGATGGAACCGTTCTACGCCGAAGGCGGATTTCGGTCCGCGCACGATCAGCACCGGATGCGTCTGGTCGCGACCCACGATCAGGTCTCACCTCACGTGCGAGCGCTGTCCGGTCCGGTGGGCAGTCTCGGCCAGTACGACGCCCGGTGCTTCGGCGCCCACCGGCCGCGCTTTCTGAGCCCCTGGTTGACCCAGGACGACCACCGCGCCGTGGCCTACCTCGACGATCGGTTGCGGGGCTATGCGGTGATTCGCCCCTGCCGCAGTGGGTACAAGATCGGCCCGCTTTTCGCCGACGATGTGGGGTGCGCCCACGCGCTGCTCGTAGCGTTGTTGGCTCACGTCCCGCCTGGATCTGAGGTCTTCATCGACGTCCCGGACGCCAACGCCGCCGCGATGGACTGGGCTGCAGAACTCGGTGGGCAGGAAGTGTTCTCCTGCGCGCGGATGTACTACGGCCGGCCGCCCGTGACGGACTGGTCGCGGGTGTTCGGGGTCACGACATTGGAACTCGGCTGAGCTCGATGTGACCCCGGTCACGGGGGCGACGTGTCCGACGTCACGTATGGCCGTCGGCCCCAGCGGGCATCACGAGGGTGTCAAGAGATCCACACCCTCAGGAGCCCAAGACAATGAACCCCAAGATCCTCGTCGCGGCCGCGGTCGCCCTCCCGGTCGTCATGACCGGCTTCGCCGCCGCCCCGGCCAGCGCCGCCCCCGTGCCCACCTCCGTGGCCGCCGCGGCGGACGCCAAGAAGACCGAGAAGCGCACCGCCGCGAAGAAGCGCAGTTCCCGCGCCGCCGGTGTGTCCATGCGCACCAAGGGCACCCGCTACAGCCCTGTGGCCGCGGCGAACCGGCTGGAGTCCTGGGCCAAGCGCGGCACCAGCGGCTACCACAACCAGTGCCTGCGCCTTGCAGACAACGCCTACCAGCCCAACGGCCACCGGACCAGCACCGCCCTGAAGCAGTGGCAGCGGGCGAAGAAGAAGGGTTACGGCCACGCCGGCAACCGCAAGCCGCCGGTCGGCGCCCAGATGTTCTGGAAGACCTCCAACCCGGCTGGTCACATCGCGACCTACGTCGGCAACGGCAAGGCTGTGACCAACATGCCCGGTGGCAAGGTCAAGAAGGTCAACTGGAAGATGATGAACTCCTGGGGCAAGTACCTGGGTTGGGCTGAGCCGTACTACGGCTAAACCGCCTCTACCGCGTTGGTTGACGCTCAGGTAGTTGGTTGATGCTCGTCGCGCGACAAGCGTCAACCAACTGCACGAACGTCAACCAACGCCCCCTGCGAAGACAGGTCCGATGGCCCGGCACCCGCGATGGTGCCGGGCCTTCGTGCGTTGTGACCCGTGCGTGAGCTGGACCACATGAATCGCGTGAGGCAGTTCACGCATACCCTCTCGGCGCCGCGGGCATCACAGGATCGAAGAGCTTTTGTCGAATACGTTGGAGTTGAATCCCATGAAGCGCAGCACCGTGTCCATGGTGGCCAGCGCCCTCACCCTGCCGCTGTTCGCCACGTCCGTGGCAGCCCTGACCCCGCCTCCCGCGGCCCTGCCCGCCAGCAACATCGCGTCGGCCAGTGCGGTCAGCGCGCCGTCGCTGCAGATCGGCGGCGGCACCGATTTCCAACAGGCCGCGAGCTGGGCGAAGAAGGACGAGATCCGCGACGCCAAGCGAGCCGCCCGTAGCGGTGGCCTGCGCACTTACGGCACCACGAAGACCGCCAAGCAGGCCGTGGCCACCCTGAAGGCTTGGGCGAGCCAAGGCATCGGCGGGTATCCCGACCTGTGCCTCAAACTGGCTGACGACGCCTTCGGCGGAACCAACCGGACGACCACCGCCCTCGCGCAGTGGAACCGTGCCAAGGCTGCAGGTGTGGGGCATCCGGGTAGCCGGGACATCCCGGTCGGCGCCCAGATGTTCTGGCAGACCTCCCACCCGGCCGGCCACATCGCCACCTATGTCGGTGACGGCAAGGTCGTGACGAACATGCCGGGCGGAAGTGTCGAGCTCGTTGACTGGCACGAACTCAACGAATGGGGCCCCTACCTCGGCTGGGCGAACCCGTACTACGGGTGACCTGCAAGGCTGAAGCGACCGTGTTGTTTGCGGCACTATTGGGGCGTGAACGCGACGGTCGTCAGCAGGTGGTTACCCGGATTGGGTGACCACCTGCAGCCGTTCAGCCGACACAACCTCATCGCCGGTCTCACGGTCACCGCGTACCTGGTCCCGCAGGTGATGGCTTACGCCATCATCGCGGGACTTTCGCCTGTCACAGGCTTGTGGGGTGCTCTGCTGGCACTGCCGGTCTATGCGCTGCTCGGCACGTCGAGGTGGCTCAGTTTCGGCCCCGAGTCCAGCGTCGCGGTGATGGCCTCGGCGCTGATCGTTCCGCTGGTCGCCGCGGGACAGGCAACGCCCGCAACGGCGGCGGCGGCCCTGGCCCTCGCGGTTGGCGTCGCCGGACTGCTCGCGGGCCTCCTACGACTGTCGTTCATCGCGGACCTGCTCTCACGTCCCATCCTGGTGGGCTACATGGCAGGCATCGCCGTGCTCATGATCGACAGCCAGATCGAGCGGGTCCTGGGGGCGTCCACGCCGGACTCGGACACGGTGTTCGAGCATGCATGGCTGCTTCTGAACGCAAGCCCACAGTGGGCCGCGATACTCACGGCAGGATCTGTGCTGCTCGCGCTGGTACTGGCCAGCCGCACGCGGTGGCGTTCGTTCGCCCCGCTCATCTCCCTGGTCGTCGGGGTGATCGTCGCAGCGGTGCTGAATGCGATGGGCAAGACCGTGGAACTGCTCGGGGACATCCCGGCCGGATTGCCCGCGCCGATGATCCCGCAGATGCCTGTCGGCGTGCTGCCGGAAATCGCTCTGGCAGCCGTTGGCGTGCTCATCGTCGCGTATGCTGACTCGACGCTCACCGGCCGTTCCTTCCACCGATTGGAAGACCCACCACTCAAGCCGGCCACCGAACTCCGGGCGCTGTCGATGGCCAACATCGCCTCCGGGCTCTTCCAGGGCATGCCCGTGTCCACCAGTGGCAGTCGCTCGGCGGTGGCGCGCGCGTCTGGGGCCACATCGCAGGGCTACTCGATCGCAGCGGCACTATTCCTCGCGGTTGTCCTGCTGGTTGCTGGGCCGGTGCTCGAAGTTGTCCCACAGGCCGCCCTGGGCGCGCTGGTCGTCTACGCGGCGATCCTCTTGATCGACGTCAACGACTTCCGCCGGCTCTGGCGGTTCCGCCGTTCGGAGTTCTGGGTGGCCGTCACGACGACGACCGGCGTGCTGGTCTTCGGTGTGCTCTACGGGGTGCTGATCGCAGTGGCGCTGTCGGTCCTTCTGCTGCTGGTCGAGGTGGCGCGTCCCCACTTCGCGGCTCTGGGTTTCGTACCCGGACTGGCCGGGATGCACGACATCGGCGACTTCGACAACGCCGCCGAGGAACCCGGCCTGCTGATCTTCCGGTACGACTCACCGTTGTTCTTCGCCAACGCCGACCACTTCCTCACAAAGGCGCGCGAGATGATCGGCGAACGGATGCCGGGCTTGAACTGGTTCGCGCTGCAGTGTGAGGCGATCATCGAGGTCGACTCGACCGGGGTTGATGCGCTGGAGGCCCTCGCCGACGAATTGCGCAACGCCGGTGTGCGCTTTGTCTTGGTGCGCGCGAAGAGTGAACTCATCGACGAGTTGCGTGCCGCGGGCACCCTCGGTCTCGTCGGCGAGGAGTACGCCTTCCCCACTCTGCCGACGCTGGTCGAGGCCTATCGATCGGCACGGGCCTAGCGGAGCCCCGACCGCCTAACCAACGGCTTGCCGGTCGGGCCCTGCCAGCGGGATGGACACGGTGAACGTCGAGCCCTGCGCAGTGACCGTTCCGTCGTGCGCCGCGACCAGCGCTGCGACGATGCTCAGCCCCAGCCCTGAACCGCCGGTGTTGCGCGACCTGTCGTCCGAACGCCGGTAGAAGCGGTCGAAGATGATCTCCCGTTCTGCGTCGGGGATGCCTGCGCCCTCGTCGTGGACGCTGATCAGGGCACTCGCAGCATCGGTGGCGACAGTGACCTCGACGGTCCCCGCTCCGTGCTGCATCGCGTTGGCGATGAGGTTGTCGACCACCTGTCGCAGCCTGGCCGCATCGCCGTCGACCACGGGTGGCTGGCCGCCAAGAGCGGCCTCCAGTCGGATCTGGCGGCTCTCGTGGTGGGTGTCTCGTACGGCGCTGGCGCAGATCTCGAGCAGATCCACCGGCGCGCTCGCAAATGGCCGCTGCGCGTCTAGCCGGGCCAGAAGGAGTAGTTCATCCACCAACAGACCCATACGTCGGGCCTGGTCCTCGATCTGTGCAAACGACTGGTCGGTTGCGTCCGCGGGAACGGCCCCATGCCGGTACAACTCCGCGATCCCGCGCACGGACGTCAGCGGGGTGCGCAGTTCGTGGCTGGCGTCGGCGATGAACTGGCGCATCCGGGCCTCGGAGGCTTGGGCCTGTGCCAGTGCCTCTTCACGGGTGTTCGCGGAGGTCTCCAATTGGTCCAGCATGCTGTTGAGCGCCAGGCCGACCTCGCCGGCCTCGGTCCTCTCGTCGGTCCGACCCACTCGGTGGGACAGGTCGCCGGCTGTGATGGCCGCTGCGGTGTGCTGGACGTCCTGCAGTGGTCGCAGCGATCGCCGCACGGCGAGGGTGGAGACGGCCGCGGTGATCGCCAGGGCTATCGTCCCGACCGTCAACTCGAGGAGAACCAGTCGCTGGACGGTGCTGTCCACTCCGGCCAGTGAGGTCGCCACCGTGACCGACCCCTGCGCGGTCGGTTGGACCATCACCCGCCAGCCGTCGCTGGTGAACGCGACACCCGCGCGTGCGGCCGCCTCCTGCGTCGGCAAAGTCTCGATGGTGGGTGCAGTGACCCCGTCGGGCAGGTTGCTCAGCGTCTGTGTCGGATTCCCCTGCGGGTCGGCGAAGACAACAATCAGATCGCTCTGCAGGGGCGATGGCCCTGGCGGGGCGTCAGGCGGAGGAGCGCTGGCGCCCATCTGCACGGCGCGCATGAGTTCGGAATCCACCTGCGTCATCAGATAGGACCGCAACGCCAAAGTCGCCAGCGTGCCCGCCACCAGCAGCGCCAAGGCGACCAGGGCGGCAGAGATGAGGGGCAGTTTGGTGCGCAGCGGCATCAGTCGCGCACCTTCAGCACGTAGCCGACACCGCGCACGGTGTGCAGCAGACTGGGCCCGTGCGCATCGACCTTGCGCCGCAGGTACGACATGTAGGACTCCACGATCGCCGGGTCGCCGCTGTAGGCGTGGTCCCACACCCGCGCCACGATCACCTGCTTGCTCAGCACCCGATTGGGGTTCTCGAGGAACAGTCGCAGCAGGTTGAACTCGGTTGGCGTCAGGTCGATGTTCTCGCCGTTGCGATGCACCTGATGGCGGTCGATGTCCAGTTCGAGGTCCGCAAACCGCAGGATCTGGTTGGCCACCGGGGTCTGCCTATTGCCGCTACGCCGCAGTAGCGCACGGATCCGCGCGTGCACCTCGTCGAGGCTGAACGGCTTGGTGACGTAGTCATCGCCGCCGTCGGTGAGGCCTTGGATTTTGTCCTGCGTGGCGTCTCTTGCAGTCACGAACAAGACCGGTGTGTTGATGCCCTCGCTGCGCAGCGTGCGCACAACGTCGAATCCGTCATGGCCGGGCATCATCACGTCCAGCAGCAGGACGTCGGGGCGTTCGGCGCGGGCCAGTCGCAGCGCCTCGTCGCCGTCGACTGCCTCGATGACCTCGCAACCGGCGTGCCGCAGACTCGCGCTCAGAAGATCAAGGATCGTCTGTTCATCCTCGGCCACGAGGATGCGAGTCTGCGGCACGGGAACCATCATGCCGTCAGGTCGTACAACGTCACGCCGTCGACAGTGACTGATTCGAAGGTCTGCTGCACCCAAGTGGTGATCTGCGAACTGCCCTCGCCACCCGGGCCCATGCCGCCGGAACTGCTGGCGATGAACCAGTGGATCTGGCCCTGCGCCACCCACTGCTGGAACTGCTCCAGCGTGGGCGACGGGTCGCTGCCGTTGAAGCCGCCGATGGGCATCACCGGGTTGCCCGAAGCCAACTGGAACCCGGCTGCCGTCTGGCTGCCGATGCCCGCGGCGACCCAGGTGAAGGCGTCGGCGTCCTCGTTGAGGAGTGCGACGACCGCGTTGCTCACCTCGGGTGAGTCAAGCAAGCCGCCAGGCCCGCCGTTGGCCATGCCGCCGTTGGGTGCCCCCGGCCGCGACGACCCGCCAAGACTCGGTCCGGCGGTGGGCAGCGAACCGCTGTGGGTGACTGAGACCGTCTGCGCGGTGAAAGCCACCGGGCCGAGCAGGGCAGCCACGGTCAATGCGGCTAAGAGGAGGCCCCGCCAGCGGGCGGCCATCAGATCGCCCAACGAGAAGACCACGGCGGCAACCGCCGCAACGACAATGGCCGTCCACCCCAGAACGTCGTAGTTCGCCCGCAGGAGCAAAGTCCCGCCGTAGACCCCCGAGCCGCCGAGCAGGATCGCCAGGCCGACGTCGTTGCGCGACTGCCACAGCAGGCTCACGGCCATGGCCACCAAGGCAGCGATCGCCGGCGCCAGAGCGATCGAGTAGTACTCATGGATGATTCCGCTGCCGAAGCTGAACACCGCCCAGGTGACCAACAGCCAACCGCCCCACAGGATCGTGGCCACGCGCTGCATGCGGTGACCGGCCAGTAGCCAGGCGATGACGATCCCGGCGAATGCGGCCGGCAGTAGCCAGGCGATCTGCCCGGCCCATTCGGCGTCGAACATCCGGTGCCAACTCGGGTTGCCCCACATGCCGCCACCGACGCTGCCGGTCTCCTCGCCGGTGCTCCGGCCACAACTCCACTGCCGCCACCCACCAGCCGCCGCTGACGACCAGCGCGATCAACGCGGTCACGAGCATTGGGATGCGTCGCCGGGAATAGACCGCGACGGCTGCGATGAAGGCCGGGAGCACCAGGAACGCCTGCAGGCTCTTGGTGAGGAAGGCGAAGCCCACGGCGACGGCGGCCAGGACCACCCAGCGCAGCCGTTCGTGCTCGATGGCCCGCGCCACCGCATACGTCGCGGCCACGAGCAGCAGTACCAGCAGGGCGTCGGGGTTGTTGAAGCGGAACATCAACACAGCAACCGGAGTTGTCGCCAGGATCGTGCCGGCCAAGAGCCCGGCAGGTTTGCCGAAGTAGCGCGAGACAGCCAGGTACAGCAGCCAGACCGAGGCCACCCCCATCAACGCCTGCGGCAGCAGGATGCTCCATGTGTTCAGCCCGAAGAGCCGTACGGATGCCGCCATCACCCAGATCGCGGCCGGCGGTTTGTCCACGGTTATCGAGTTGCCGGCGTCGGAGGACGCGAAGAAGAACGCCTCCCAGTTCTCCGCGCCGGCCTGCGCGGCCGCCGAGTAGAAGCTGTTGGCCCAGCCCGACAGCCCCCAGGTGTAGAGCGCGGCGGTGCTCACCAGCAACGCCCACAGCGCGGGTCGAGTCCAATTGCGGCTCGGCGTCGAGACCTGTGTCGCCGGCCTTTCAAGTGTTGTTGTCATCGGGCACCTCCGAAGACCCATGTGCGGAAGAGAAGGAAACGGATCACGGTGGCCAAAAGGTTGGCCGCCGTCAGGGCGACGATCTCCCAGGGCCGGCTGACCGTGGCCGGCAAGAGGACGGCAGTGGCGGTGGTGATCGCCAGCGCGACTCCCAGGACCGCGTACCCCTTGAGCTGGTGCGTCAGCCAACCCTGGCGCCCGGAGATGCCGAATGTGAAGCTGCGGTTGGCCGCGTTGTTGGCCGCCGTGGCCAGAAGCAGAGCGACGATGTTCGCGGCAACCGGGTCGAAGGTGTTGCGCGCGACCAGATAGAGCAGCGCGTAGAGCGCGGTTGAGGCGATGCCCACCAGGATGAAACGCAGTGCCTGCCCGCGGGCATCGCTGACCGGCGCCTCGCCCATGCCCGTGCGGCCGGTCGCTATGTCGCGGCCGAGCCGCGCGATGCCCCGCAGGTCGGCCATGGCAGTCGCCACGATGTCGACCCGGGAGTCCGGGTCATCGACCCAGTCGACCGGCACCTCGTGGATCCGCAGGCCGGTGTGCTCGGCCACGACCAGCAGCTCGGTGTCGAAGAACCATTCCTGGTCCTGGACCTGGCTCAGTAGTGCCGGCAGCCGGTCGGCGCGCACGGCCTTGAAGCCGCACTGGGCGTCGGAGAAGCCCGAGCGTAGCGTGAGGCGCAGTAGTCGGTTGTAGGTCCTCGAGATGAACTCGCGCTTGGTGCCGCGGGTGACCCGCGAGGCCCGGTTCAGCCGGGTCCCGATCGCCACGTCGGAATGCCCGGACAGTAACGGCGCGACCAGCACCGGCAGCGCCGCGAGGTCGGTGGACAAGTCGACGTCCATGTACGCCACCACGCGTGCCTGGGACTGTGCCCAGGCGGTGCGCAGCGCCCGTCCCCGGCCCTTCTGGTCGAGGCGCAGGTACGTCACCTCCGGGACGGTCTGCGCCAGGGCCTTGCCGATCATGCCGGTGGCATCGTTGCTGGCGTTGTCCGCGATCACGATCCGAAAGGACCAGGGCATCGTCTGCAAGTAACTACGCAGCGCCAGCACGCTCGCGCGCAGCGCGCGCTCCTCGTTGTAGACAGGCACGACAACTTCCACGTCGATGACCTGTGTGGTCAGTGGTCGTTCGCTCAAGGTCGTCATCACGTGTCCTGGGATCCCGTGTCGCCCGATGCGGCGGCGATGAGTGCGTCGGCCTGCTCCTGGGTGAGCTCGCCGTTGGTGACCGCGAACGTCAGGAACTGCGTGATGTCGCCGCCGGGGGAGGTGGCGACGAACTGCTCAAGCGCGCTGGTGTTGACGCTGCCGTCGTCGTTGAACAGTGCGGACGCCAGGTCCTCTGCCGCCGACCCCTGTCCTGGCATCATGCCCTGGCCGGCCTGCGGGCCCATTTGGCTGGTGCCCGGCCCCCCGAACTGGCCCGGGGTCGGGCTCGTCGCGCTGCCCGCGTTGCTCAGACCCCACGCACCGGCGCTGACCGCCAGCAGCGACGCGGCCACTGTTGATGCGCCCAGGATGCGGGCCTTCTTGCGCTCGGAGCGGTACATCGACTGCCAGGTCGTCTGCTCGGGGGCTTGGGTCGGGAGTTGTTCTGTGCTGTGTGTGTCCATGCCCCGAGAGTTCCCCTGCGACCTTGAGGAACTGCGTGATGAGCCTGGGAAAACGGTGAGAATCTGCAGGGGTGTCGCAGCGGCCGGCCATCGTCGCTGACAGCGATCGAATACGGTTTGCCAGTGCCGATGAAACCCGCGAACCGGTTGGCTGTGCTCAGCGCGCTGCGGTGGTTCCCGGTCGGCCTGGTCATCCCGGTGCTGATCCTCATGCTGGGGGCCCGGGGGCTGCCTCTGGACCAAGTAGGCATGGTGATGGCGCTCTACTCGGTGGTGACTCTGAGCCTGGAACTGCCCACCGGAGGTCTGGCGGACACCTGGGGCAGGCGGCGTGTGCTCGTCATCTCCGGGATGGTCAACGCCGCGGCCTTGCTTCTGCTGGGGCTGTCCGGCCAGATGGGTGCGATCGTGATCGCGATCGTGGCACTGGGCGTTGCCCGAGCGCTGTCCTCAGGTCCTCTCGAAGCGTGGTTCGTGGACGCATTGTCCGGTGAGAACCCGAAAGTCGAGTCGGGGCTTGCCCGCGGTCAGATCGCCGAGTCCCTGGCGCTCGGAGTGGGCAGCATCATCGGCGGTTTCCTGCCAAGACTGGCCTCGGGTGCACCGTCGCAGGGCTCCGGTTTTATCACACTGTCGGTCCCGTTCCTGTGGGCTGCGGCGACGACCCTCGTCTTCGTGGTCTGCGCCGCAGTGCTGCTAAACGACGAGCCGAAACCCCAAGCGGCGGCGTCCGTGACGTTCACCGTGCGGGCCGCCGCCAGGTCGGCTCTGACCGAAGCACCTGTGCGCCGGGTGATCCTGGTGGCCGCGGCGCTGGGGGTCGTGCTCAGTGGCGTCGAGTTGCTCAGCCCCAACCGGTTCAACGCGCTGCTGCC
>JALOLM010000251.1 GCA_025455985.1 Candidatus Nanopelagicales bacterium
GATCGGCTCACCGTGTTCGGGCACGAAATGCCCGGCCTCGACCAGCATCGGCTCGGGGCAACCCTTGATGATCTGGCGCATCCGTTCCATCACCTTCGGGCCGAGCACCGGGTCCTGTGTGCCCACGGCCATGAACGACTGACCGGAGAACTGCGTGGCCCACCACATCGCTGCGGCTCGTGAGACCTCGACCCCGGGGGCGTCCTCCGTAGTGGGCACCAGCGCGGGGAAACGGCGGGCGCCAGCCATGTAGCGCTCGTCTGGGAAGGGCGCCTGGTAGGCCGCGACCTCCTCGGGGCTGAGACTCGTCTCGGCTCTGGCCATCAACTCCCCGACGTTGAACTCCGGGTTCTTCGCCACATAGTCGCGCCACGCCAGAAACCCCTTGCCCGGCGGGGTCCCCACGCCGATGCCCGTGTTCATGATCAGCAGCCGCCGCACCAGGTCCGGATGACTGGCGGGGAGCGTGAGTCCCAGAAGCCCACCCCAGTCCTGCACCACCAGGGTGATGTCCTCAAGGCCCAACGCCTCCACGAACCGCAGCATCGACGAGTGGTGGAAGTCCCAGGTGTAGTCGGTGTCGGCCACCGGCTTGTCACTGCGGCCGAATCCGAACCAGTCCGGCGCCACGACCCGCATCCCGGCATCCAGGAACACCGGGATCATCTTGCGATACAGGTAGCTCCATGTGGGTTCGCCATGCAGGCAGAGAACAACCTCACCTTGCCCTTCGTCGATATAGGCCATACGGGCACCCTCGATGTCCAGATACTTGGCCTGCCACGGGAATCCGGGTAGGTCGGCGAATCGTTCCTCGGGGGTGCGCAGGATCTCCATGCCTGCGACGGTAGCGCGATTGCGGACCTGTCCCGGCCCTGTCACGGTACGGATATGGGGTTGGACATCACCGGACAGGTGCGCGAGGTGCTGTCGGGGCGAACGGACGGCGCAAGCGAGGTGGCCCGCGCAATAGCGCGACCGGCCGGAGCGCCCGGTTGGTTCACCCCCGACGACCCGATCTGGATCGTGCACGGCTCTGTGGCAACGTTCCTCGGTGGTGTTCGGTCGCTGCTATTGCAGGCGCTTCACCCATTGGCCTTGGCGGGGGTCGACCAGTACTCGTCCTACCGCGAGGACCCCTTCGGAAGGCTGCAGCGCACAGGGGCTTTCATCGCCGCCACGACATATGGCTCAAGTGAGCTGGCCGAACAGACCGTGCGCGGGATCCAGTCGCTGCACCGGCGGGTCCAAGGCACCGCTGCGGATGGCCGCGGCTACTCCGCCCAGGATCCTCACCTGCTCGCGTGGGTGCACATCGCGTTGACCGATTCCATGTTGCGGGCGTACCTCGATTACGGCCGGGATGGCGTCATCGACGCCGACGGCTACGTGGGGAACATGGCGGTGGTCGGGGCGGCGATGGGAGTCGTGGATCCACCGCGCACTGCTGCTGAATTGGCGGCCCAACTCGACGCCTTCCGCCCGGAGTTGCGGGTCGACGATCACGTGCGCCGCACCCACGCCTTCATCCGCAGCGCCCCCTTGCCGTTGGCGCTGCGGCCCGGCTACACCGTGCTGACCCGCGCGGCCTGGGACAGCCTGCCGGACTGGGCGCTGAGCATGCTCGGGTCTGGATCGCGGCTGGCGCCCCTGGACCGGGCGCTGGCCGACACGTCGCTGCGGGTGCTCCGGCGTGCGCTGGTCGCCTCACCCGCGCGACTGGCCGGGGAGCGCCGACTCGGTCTGACACCGGCCTAGGTGGCGGCGGAGCCCGGGTCTGTCACCGCACGAAAGTGGCACGGCGCGAACCCTGATTCCGGAATCTGCCATCTTCGTGCGGAAAATCCGCCCGATTTGCGGCAAATGTAGTGCTTCCAGCCGCACAAAGGCGGCAACCGGCACCTCGCCGTGCCACTTTCGTGCGGCGGCGCGATGCCTCAGCCGCTGCCCATGATGCGGTCGCGGTACCGCGCCTTCACCACCGCACTTGCCGCGCGCTGGGCCAACGACGGGCTCTTCGAGAAGTCGTCGGCGTGATCGGCGAACCACTCGCGCACGCTGATCGGCTCCTGCCCGGTGATCTCGGCGACGGTGGTGGTCACGACGTCCGCGTGCCCGTCGCGCCAGGCCCGCAAGTGGCTCATGACCAGTCGTTCGATGACCTCGGGGTCCTGCCGGCCGTATTGGACCATCAAGGTCTTCAACTCGTCCTCAGGCATGTTGATGTAGTCGATCTTGCGTCCGATCACCGCCGAAAGCTCAGCCACGACCCCCGGCATGTCGATGGCCTCGGGTCCCGTGCACACGTACTCCTGCCCCTCGTGGCCAGACTCGGCGATGATCACCGAGAGCACGCGCATGATGTCCGACGCCGCCACGAAGCCGATGGGCGCGGTTCCTGAGATGCCGAACACCACCCCCGCCATGGTGATCTGCGGAGGCAGCGCGGCGAACGAGAAGTCCATCATCGAGACCGGGTGCACGATGGTCCACGCGAGCCCCGAGGCCTTGATGTGGTCCATCACCGCATGGTGTTCCGGGTCGAGTTCGTTGGCGATGAACAGCACGTGCTCGTCGGCCAGTGCATCGACCAGGGCCTTGGCCCGCGCGGACGCCTGGTCATCGGTCGGCATCGTGACGAGCACGTGGGAATGTGAGCCGGGCTCGAAGTCCTCGGCATCAACCAACGGGGTGACATCGACCCCGTGTTTGGTCGCCAAGGAATCGATCAGCATTCCGACGAACTCGTTGTCACCATTGGAGACCAGCAGGCGGGGCATGAGTCCCACCGTAAGCCAGCGCGCCGTTAAGGAACACTGCGGATGAAGCGCACCAGAATGCCCGCCAGGACCATCACCACGGCCGTCGCGCCGAACAGCGCCGGATAGCCGAGCAGCGTCACCAGCGGCGCGGCCAACACGGGGGCGAGGATCTGCGGGGCGGTGTTGGCGATGTTGATCACCCCGAGGTCGCGCGCGCGGTCCGCGGCGGCGGGCAGCACCTGAGTGATCAAGGCCTGGTCGACTGCCAGATACACCCCGTAGCCGGTGCCCAGCAGGAAGGCCCCGATGCAGGCAGCAGTGAAGTTCGGGACCAGCGCCAGGATCAGCACCGACAGCCCCATGACGATGGAGGCCACGATGACGAAGATCTTGCGCTTGCCGCTCTTGTCGGACAGGCGCCCGCCGATCACGGCCGTCACGATCGTGCCCAATCCGTACAGCCCGATGAGCGTGGTCTGGCCCTGTTCTGGTTCGGGGTAGTTGAGGAAGTCCTGCAGGTAGAACAGCAGGTAGATCGTGGCCAAAGCAGTGCCCAGCCACACCAGGAAGCGGGTGATCCACGCCCACGCAAAATCGGGGTACAGCTTCGGGCTCACCCAGAAACCCGCCCAGAACCTGCCCCAGTGGAACGCCGGGACAGCGGCCGCCGGCAGCTTGGCATCGGGGATGAGTACGACCATTGGAACGAGCAGCACCAGCATCACCCCCGCGATCAGCCAGGTGCCTTGCCGCAGATCGGGCACGACGTAGGACACCAGGGCCACGCCGATCACGACCCCGAGCACCTGTGCCAGACCGACGAACCCTGACACCAGCCCGCGCTGGTCAACCGGCACCTGGTCGGGGATGTAAGCGGTCATCGCCGAGAAGGCCATGTTGGCGCATCCCAGCACAAGGAACCAGAGGACCGCCAGACCCAGGATGTTGTCCTGATAGGACATGACCACCATCAACGCTGCTGCGGACACCGAGCCCGCGATGATCAATGGGCGGCGCCGTCCCAAAGCCGACGTGGTGCGGTCAGACAAAGCGCCGGCCAAAGGGTTGAACACCATCGCCGCCACGGCCCCCAGCCCGCTGACCCACGCCAGCGCCGCCTCCTTGCCGTCGCCGCCGGTGATCGCATCGGTGTAGCGCGGAAGCAGATTGTTCAAGGGGGTGATCAGGACCATGAGGATCCCGATATTGGCGAGGGTGATGCTGACCAAGAAGACCCAGTTCACCTTCTTGGTCGGCTCCTGGAGCGCGGCCACCGTGCCCGTCGGTGAGGACCCCGACACACGTTGAGCCTATCGCCGCCGGTGTTGCGAAGGG
>JALOLM010000252.1 GCA_025455985.1 Candidatus Nanopelagicales bacterium
TGCCGGGCCACTGCTCGGGCGCGTTCGACGGCCGGGTGGGGACGCAGCAACAGCAGGGCTTCACTGACCTCGGCATCGGACAGGGGCCGGGACAACAGGTCAACCAGCCGGTCGTTGCCGTCCGGTTCGTTCAGCACCATCAGTCCTGCCAGCGTCGGCACACCCTCCTTGAGGTCTGTGCCGGGCGTCTTTCCGGACCGTGCAGAGTCGCTGGTGAGGTCCACCAGGTCGTCGGCCAACTGGAAGGCCACCCCGATCCGCTCGCCGTACAAGGTCAACGTGTCGATCGTCGAGTCGTCACAACCGGCGAACTTCGCCCCGAACTGCGCGGACGTCGCGATCAGCGAGCCGGTCTTGTCCGCCAGCACCTGCAGGTGATGGGCGACGGGATCTTGCCCCTCGGTCGGGCCCACGGTCTCGCGGATCTGCCCGGTGACCAAACGCTCGAAGGTTCTGGCCTGGATACGCACCGCCTCGGGTCCGAGGTCGGCGAGGATGTCCGAGGCGCGGGAGAACAGGAAGTCACCGGTGAGAATGGCTACGGAGTTGTCCCAGCGACTGTTGGCCGAAGGACGCCCCCTGCGCATGGGCGCTTCATCCATCACGTCGTCGTGGTACAGCGTGGCCAGATGGGTCAGTTCCACGACCGTCGCCGCGTCGTAGACCTGGTCGCGATCGGGATCCCCGAAGCCGGCACACAGAAGGGTCATGAGCGGCCGGAACCGCTTCCCGCCGGCCTCCACGAGGTGCGCGGAGGTCTGCGTGACGAATGGGTAGTCGCTCTTGACCGCCTCGGTGAGCCGGGACTCCACCCGCGCGAGTCGGTCCTGCAGGCCGTCGCGCAGGCTCGGGTCGGAGAGGAACGCCAGATTCGGCATCCGATCCCTCCTTACCTGATGAACGTGGAGGCCTTGTCAGCCAAGTCCAACACGGATTGCGGCAGCACGCCAAGAATCACCGTAACTGCCACCGTGACGCCGATCGCCACTGCGGTCAGGCTACTGGGCACCACCACAGCCGGAGCGTCCTCGGCGCGCTCGGTGAAGAACATCAGCACGATCACCCGCACGTAGAAGAACGCCGCGATGGCCGATGCGATCACCCCGACGATCACCACGGGTGTCGCCCCGCCGGCGATACCAGCTTGGAACACCGCGAACTTGCTGGTGAAGCCCGAGGTCAGCGGAATCCCGGCGAACGCCAACAGCAGGATCGCCATGGCCCCTGCGATCAGCGGCGAGGTCTTCCCCAGCCCGGCCCACTGGGACAGCTTCGTGGCCTCCCCCGCCGGGTCGCGCACGAGCGTCACGATCGCGAATGCGCCCAAGGTGCTGAAGCCGTAGGCGAGCAGGTAGAACATCGTCCCGGACAGTCCGGCCTGGTTGGTCGCGAGCACACCGATAAGCATGAAACCCGCGTTGGCGATCGCCGAGTAGGCCAGCATGCGCTTGATGTCGGTCTGGGTCAGCGCGACGATCGCGCCCACCAGCATGGTGGCGATCGCGACCGCCCACATGAGCGGCCGCCAGTCCCAGCGAAGCCCACCGAGGGCGACGTAGGACAAGCGCAACAGCGCACCCACCGCCGCGATCTTCACACCGGCAGCCATGAAGGCGGTCGCCGGCGTGGGCGCTCCCTGGTAGACATCGGGGGTCCACTGGTGGAAAGGCACGGCCCCGACCTTGAACAGCAGCGCTACGAACAACAATCCGGTCGCTGCGATCAGCAGTCCGTTGTTGCCGGGGTCAGCGGCCATGCTCTCGACGATTCCGGGGAACGTGATCGTGCCGCTGAAGCCGTACAGCATGGCCGCGCCGAACACGAAGAAACCTGAGGAGTAGGCGCCGAGCAGGAAGTACTTCATCGCGGCTTCCTGGCTCAGCAGTCGCCGGCGGCGCGCCATGCCCGCCATGAGGTACAGGGGCAGGGACATGACCTCGAGCGCCACGAACATCGTCAAAAGGTCATTGGCAGAGGTGAACATCATCATGCCGCCGACGCTGAACAGGAACAGCGGCCAGATCTCGGTCTGCAGCCAGCCGCGCTGGGTGAAGGCCTTCTCGTCGGCGCTGCCGGGCAGAGCCGACGCCTGCGGGGCGAACGCGTCGCCTGCCGGATCCACCTGACGCTCGGCCATCAACAGCGCCGAGACCATCGCCACCAGCAGGATCGAGCCCTGCATGAACAACGCTGGGCCGTCCACTGCGATGGTGCCCTCCGCAGCCAGGTCATTAGTACCGGCGAGCCGTACCACGGCGACGAACGCCGCGACCAGGACCACGCCCACCAAGACCAGTTGGGCCGTTCGCCTGCTGCCGCGGGGCAGAAATGCCTCGAGCAGCACCCCCAGCACACCGCCACCCAGCACGATCAGCAGCGGGGCCACCAGCCCGTAGCGGATCTCGGGAGACGCGAAGGTCTCGACAACGCCGTTCACTGGCCCTCCCCTTCCGCGCGGCACCCGTCAGCGAGGTCACATCCGGCCCCCACGCCCACCGACGGGTCCATCACGCCCACCGCGACCATCGTCCGGTCGACAGCGGGATTGATCACATTGAGCGCCGGGGCCGGGAACACCCCGAGCGCGAGGATGAGCACCACCAGCGGCGAGACCGCCACGATCTCGCGACCAGTGAGGTCCTTGACGTCCTCACAGCCCGGCTTGACCGGACCGGTCATGGTGCGCTGGTAAAGCCACAACACGTAGAGCGCGGCCAGGATGATGCCGGTCGTGGCGATGACCGCCGCGATCGGATACCGCACGAACGTCCCGACGAGTACGAGGAACTCAGACACGAAACTGCTCATGCCGGGCAGCGCCAGGGAACTCAGACCCGCGATCAGGAAGAAGCCGGCCAGCAGCGGCGCCACCTTGTACACGCCTCCGTAGTCCTCGACCAGTTTCGATCCGCGCCGGCTCATCAGGAACCCGGCGACCAGGAACAGCGCCGCGGTGGAGAACCCGTGGTTGATCATGTAGAGCGTCGATCCGCTCTGACCCTGGCTGGTCATCGCGAAGATGCCCAGCGTGATGAAGCCGAAGTGACTGATCGAGGTGTAGGCGATGAGTCGCTTGATGTCGGTCTGCCCGATCGCCAGCAGCGCGCCGTAGATGATCCCGATGATGCTGATCACGATGATGATCGGCGTGTAGAACTGCGAGGCCTCCGGGAACAGCGGTAGGCAGTAACGCAGCATGCCGAACGTACCGACCTTGTCCAGGACCCCGACCAGCAGCACGGCACTGCCGGGCTGGGCCTCCGTGGCCGCATCCGGCAGCCACGTGTGGAAGGGCCAGAGCGGGGCCTTCACCGCAAACGCGAAGAAGAAGCCGAGGAACAGCATCCGCTGTGTCGTGTCGTCCATGTTCAGCTGCGTCAGCGTCAGGAAGTCGAAGGTCCCCGCACCGATCTCCCGCTGGGCCACGACGTACAGCCCGATGAGGCTGGCCAGCATGAACAGTCCACCGAACAGGCTCACGATCAGGAACTTCACCGCGGCGTAGGAGCGTCGTGCCCCTCCGTAGCGGCCGATCATGAAGTACATCGGGATCAGCATGACCTCGAAGAACACGTAGAACAGGAAGACATCGACCGCCGCGAAGACCCCGATCATGCAGGCCTCGAGCAGCAGCATCAGGGCGAAGTAGCCCTTGGTCGGCGCATCGGAGTGGTCGGCTTCGTTCCATCCGGCCAGGATCACGACCGGCACGAGCACCGCAGCGAGCGCGATGAGGACCAGCGCGATGCCGTCCACCCCGAGCGAGAACGACACTCCGAACGAGCGGATCCAAGGTGTGGACGTCACGAACTGGAAGGGTTCGGTGCTTTCGGCATCGAACTGCAGTGCCATCGCGATGACCAGCACCAACGTGGCGACGCTGAAACCCAGAGCCACCTGCTTGGCCATGTCGATCTTGTCTTTGGGCAGCAGCGCGACCACCACGGCGCCGATCGCCGGTAGCAGGAGCAGTGTGAGCAACCAGTTCATCAGAGCCTCACCACCAGCATGATGGCGAACAGCGCGAATGCGCCGGCCAGCATGGACATCGCATAGGACCGCGAGAAGCCGGTCTGCCACTTGCGCAACTTGGCGGCCGACAGCCCCGCGGTCGCAGAACCCATCGCCAGCAGGGATCCGTCGATGCTGCGGTTGTCGAACCACACCAAAGCACGCGTCAGGTACTGGCCGGGCCGCATGAATACCGCCTCATTGAAGGCATCTCCGTAGAGGTCCTTGCGGGCAGCCACCGTGAGCGGGGAGACCGAGGTGGGCGCAGTGACCGGCACGTCGCGCCGGTACTGCTGGTAGGCCAGCAACGCACCCACGATGACAAGCACCAAGGTGATGCCGCTGATCAGCGGTATTGGTATCGGTGGTTCGGGATGTTCGAACCCGGTCACCGGCTCCAGCCACTTCTCGATCATGCCGTTCCAGGCGAGCACGAAACCGCTGACCGCGGAGAGCAGACCCAGGATGATCAACGGGATCGTCATGACCGACGGCGACTCGTGCGGGTGGACATCGTCGGTCCAGCGCGCCTTGCCCAGGAAGGTCATTGTGAACAGCCGGGTCATGTAGAACGCGGTGATCCCAGCGCCGATCATCGCAGCCAGGCCGGGGATCCAGCCCTGCGCCAGAGCAGCTTCGATGATCTTGTCCTTCGAGTAGAAGCCGGAGAACGGTGGCACGCCCATGATCGCCAGCCAGCCAGCCGCGAACGTCACGAAAGTGATCACCATGACCGTGCGGATAGCCCCGAAACGGCGCATGTCCTCCTGGTTGTTGAAGGAGTGCATGACAGAGCCCGCGCCGAGGAACATGTTCGCCTTGAAGAAGCCGTGGTTGACCAGGTGGAAGATCGCGAACACGTACCCGATCGGCCCTAGGCCCGCCGCCAGGATCATGTAGCCGATCTGCGACATCGTCGAACCGGCGAGGACCTTCTTGATCTCGTCCTTCGCCGTACCGATGATGGCACCGAAGATCAAGGTGACGGCCCCCACGATGACCACCAGCAATTGCGCGGTGGGCGCGGCGTCGAAGATGACGTTGGACCGCACGATCAGGTACACACCCGCGGTGACCATGGTGGCCGCGTGGATCAGCGCCGAGACCGGTGTGGGGCCCTCCATCCAGGTCAGCGAACTCTGGTCGGCTTCACCCACTTGCGCGAACACGTCCGGGAACGTGACTGAGCCGAAGGTGACGAAGATCAGCATGATCCCGACGGACAGACCGAAGTCGCCGACCCGGTTGACCACAAACGCCTTCTTGGCTGCCGCGGCCGCAGTCGGCTTGTACTGCCAGAACCCGATCAACAGGTACGAGGCGAGACCGACCCCTTCCCAGCCGACGTAGAGCAGCAGGTAGTTGTCCGCCAGCACCAGGAGCAACATGGCTGCGACGAAGAGGTTCAAGTACGCGAAGAAGAGGCGCCGCTTCGGGTCGTCCTTCATGTACCCGATCGAGTAGATGTGGATCAGCGATCCGACGCCGGTGATCAGCAGCACGAAGGTCATGGACAACTGGTCCATCTGCAGGCCCACGTTGGCCCGGAAGTCCCCGACGATCACCCAGTCCCACAGGTGCTGGATGACGCCGCGCTCCTCGGAGGGCTTGGCCAGCAGGCCCAGCCACATCACCACGGCCAGCACGAAGGAGCCGATGGGCAGAATGGTGGCCAGATAGTGCCCCCACGCATTGGTGCGGTTGCCCATGACCAAGAGGAAGACCGCCCCCAGTAGCGGCAGCGCGATCAGCAGCCAAAGGTAGGTGAACACACCCTCCGGCGGGGCGTACGTGATCGTCGGCGTTGCGGACGCCAGCAGTGAAGTGCCCATTAGAACCTCAGCAGACTTGGTTCGTCCACCGACGCGGAGCGGCGCGTACGGAAGATCGCAACGATGATGGCCAGACCCACGACGACCTCAGCGGCCGCGACCACCATCGTGAAGAAGGCGAACACCTGGCCTTCGAGGTTCCCGTGCATGCGGGCGAACGCCACGAACGCCAAATTGGACGCGTTGAGCATCAGCTCCACGCACATGAAGACCACGATCGCGTTGCGGCGGAACAACATGCCGAACGCGCCGAGACTGAACAACACCGCCGATAAGACGATGTAGTGGTCGGTCGTCACCTTTCCTCCCCAGAGGTGTCATCGGTCTGACCGGGCTGCAGCTCGTCGACAACGACGCTGTGCCCCGCCACAACCTCGTCGACCTCCTCGACGTCCACCTGATCGACCTGTGGATTACGCAATGCCATGGGCCGCGGCAC
>JALOLM010000253.1 GCA_025455985.1 Candidatus Nanopelagicales bacterium
GGCCCTCGGCGGTTACGTGATCGCCGAGTCCGGGCGAAAGCTTGCGATCGCGATCATCGTCAATCAGGCGATGTTCAACGACATCCAAGGCGTCTTCGACGCGAACGAGGATTTGGGCAAAATCGCCACCACCATCTATGAGCAGAACTGACCTTGTGGCGGTGCGCGTGACGTAGGCTCTTCGGGTGATCAACTTCAGGCCTATCGTCGCGCTAGCCGCGACAGCGTTCGTCGTGACGTCCTCACTGCTGTCCGCTCCCATGGCTTCGGCGGCGCTGCCTACCCAGACTTGGGTCTCCGGCGTCGGGGACGATGCGAACCCCTGCTCGCGCACGGCACCGTGCAAGACGTTCGCCGGCGCGATCAGTAAGACCGAGGAGGGCGGCCAGATCACCGTTCTGGACGGTGGCGGGTTCGGGGCGGTCACCATCAGCAAGGCCATCACAATCGACGCCAGCGAGGTGGAGGGCGGAGTCCTGTCTCCATCCGTGAATGCGATCATCGTCAACGCCGGCGCCGACGACACGGTGGTGCTGCGCGGCCTGGACATCGTCGGTGGCTACACCGCGAAGCCCACTGCCACGGAGTGCTCGGCCAATGCACTGAACGGGGTCAAGATCGTGAACGGTGGCAAGGTCGTCGTGGAGGACACGCGGTTCACCGGGATTGCCGGCTCGGCAGTACTGGTCGCCGCCACAACAACCAGCCCGCAGGTGGTCCTCGAGAACAGCGTGATGCGCAACGGATGCGGACCAGCGGTCGCGGCCTCAGCGCCGGATGGTAAGACCGCCTCGGTACAACTGCTGAACTCGACGCTGTCGACGAACAGCGTGGGCGTCTCGGCCGGCCAGGGTTCGACAGTGAGCCTGAAATCAACGACGCTGTTCGGCAACGGCAAGGACACCGAGGTGACTGGCAACGGCGTCATCGACACGTCCGACCCAGCTAGCCACCTGCTCGCTGCTTCACCGATCCAGAACCCCAACACGACCGTGGCCCAGCCTGCCGTGGCGACGAGGACCTGGGTGTCCGCGGTCGGCGACGACCTGAACCCGTGCTCACGCACGGCACCGTGCAAGACGTTCGCCGGTTCCATTGCCAAGACGCAGAACGGCGGCGAGATCAATGTGCTGGACAACGGCAACTTCGGGCAAGTGACCATCACCAAGGCCATCACGATCGATGCGACCGGGGCTAACGGATTCATCGAGGCGACGACGACAGGTGTCACGATCAACGCCAGCGACACCCAGGACGTGATCCTGCGTGGGCTGACGATCATGGGCACGCCTGCAGTTGCCCAGTGCCCTTACGCACCTGGGTCGGGCGTGACGATTCTTGGTGGACGCTCGGTCCACATCGAGAAGACGACAATCTCCGGGTTCAAGACCACTGGCATTGACATCACTCCGACAGCCCAAGCCACCCGCGTGGTCGTCAATGAGTCCTTGGTGAGCAATGTGTGCGGCACCGGCATCAACGTAGCCCCCAACGCCGGCCAGACTGTGCCAGTCCTGGTGCGGAACACCGCGGTGATCAACACGGCCGTCGGCGTCAACGCGGCTACCGGCGGCGCAGTCAGCCTGGTCGGCGGGGTCCGGTCGGACAACGGCACCGACACCAGCGCGGCCGGCGGCAGCGTCACCGTGGTACCGAACGTCAAGACCCCAGACCCGGTGATCATCGAGGTGCCGGTAGCAGCCCCGATTGTGCGTACCGACCAGCGACCGCCGGTGGCCTGCAAGGCCCTGCCGAAGAAGTTGCGGCCGTCCACCAAGACCGTTCTGCTGCGCTCCACCTGCGTGACGACCGGCGGTCAGAAGGTGACGGTCAAGGTGACCGGGAAGGCCAAGCTGATCAAGCAGAAAGGTGGGCGAATCCTGGTGGCCACCAAGCGATCCGGCAGCGTGACCGTGACCATGAGTGCAGCAGCCAACACCTACTTCAACGCATACTCCAAGCAGCGCACCTACCGGCTGTAGCCTCAGAGGTCCAGATGACCTTCGACCAGGGTCCGGGTTGACCCGGACACCCACACCTGGCCGTCGATGCTGAGCACGCGCACCAGCCCCTCGCGGCCCATTGCCGTCCCCTGCCTGGCGGTGTACGGGAAGCCGACGACGCCAATGTCCGTCAACCACCCCGCGAGGGATGCGTTGAGACTGCCGGTCACCGGATCCTCGACGGTGGCCGAACCGACGGGGAAGAATGCCCGCACCTCCACGTCCGCCGCACCACCTTCGGGCAGTGCACCCACCACACCGAGGAACAGGCCGTCGAGCGGTCCGGGACGAACCCCGAGCACCTCGTCGGCATCATTGAGCAGAACCGCCACCCAGCCGGGTCCGTTGTCTACCCATTGCGCCGCGCGGATCGAAGCGGTCTCGATTCCAAGACCCCGGGCAATTCGGTTGAGGTCCTCCGCCGCTACCGGTCCTGAACGCACCAGAACCGGAGCGGCGAACGCCAGTTGACCTTCACGCTCTCGCACTTCGACCAGTCCGACACCACACTCCTGCACCACATCAGTCGACGAGCTGCCAGTCGCGCTACGCCAGGCGTGGCACGTGCCCAACGTGGGATGGCCGGCGAAAGCGAGCTCCTGACCGGGTGTGAAGATCCGCACACGATAGTCCGCGGCCGGGTCGGAGGGGGGAAGTACGAACGTCGTCTCCGACAGATTCATCCACGTGGCGAAGGCCTGCATCTGCGACGTCGTCAGATCTTCAGCGTCGAGGACCACGGCCACTGGGTTGCCCCGAAGTGGCCCGGATCCGAAAACGTCAACTTGCTGGAATCGTCTGCGCACGAGACCACTCTAGGAACTGAGACGCCCCACGGGCTGCCAGCAGGCACTTTGGCAGTCCGCAGGGCACCTTGCCCTTCAGCATGCCAAAGGGGACACAGGAAGCGCGTCACTCCCAAGGGGTGAACCCCGCGCGCTTCCGGGATTCTGACGATCGGCTGAAGTCATGATTCACCATGACCGCGCAATGGGACCCCGAACACCGCGACGAGGAACTCCACCGGATCACGAACCTCACGAGAGCCGTTACCGCGACGGCCGTCGGCGCGACTGTACTGCTCGGGGTCGGCATCGCCTGGGGTGACCAGCAACGCGTCGATCAGGCGGACCAGCGGGAGTCGACTCAGACCCCGGCACCTGGGTCGACAATCGCCCCGCCGACCGCCACCCCCACAGCGCCGACCCCGGCCACCTCGAAGGCTCCCACATCGAAGTCCGGAGGGTCATGAGGTGATCGTGAGGACGCACTTCCCTCTGTGGGGAGGCCAAGCACACGTTTGCGCCGACCAAACGTCACTGCCCCAGACGCTGTCGGCAGTGCAGCGGGTCATTGCCGACGTGGACCGCTCGTGCAGCGCATACCGCGACGACTCCGACCTGAGCGCGGTCAATCGCGCACAGGGGTGCTGGACGCAGGTCGGGCCGGTGTTCCTGGACGTCCTGACCGAGGCACTGGCCATGGCCGATGCGACCGGCGGCCTGGCCGATCCGACCGTGGGCACAGCCACACTGGCGACCACGAATCCTGTCCCCGTGACCGTGCACCCCCATGCGGACTGGCGTGGGGTCGATGTCGACCTGCGCCAACGACGGGTGCGTTTGCGCCGAGGGCTTTCCCTGGATCTCGGGGCGATCGCCAAGGCTCACTGCGCCGACCGCGCTGCCAGCGCGGCTCACTCAGCAACAGGTGGGACGGTCCTGGTCTGCCTGCTCGGTGACATCGCGGTGGCCGGTGAGGCACCCGATGGCGGCTGGCCCGTCGTCTGCGCCGACGACCACCGTGGGGCTGCCGATCTGCCGGGCGATCCCGGCGCGCGGGTGCACATCACCACCGGCGGCCTGGCGACGTCGAGCCTGACTGTGCGTCGCGGAGTCCATGGCAATCATGTGGTCGATCCACGCACGCTCAGGCCGGTTCAGGGACCCGTGCGCACCGCGAGTGTGGCGGCGTTGACCTGCGCACACGCCAACGCCGCGGCCACTGCGGCGCTTGTGCGTGGCCCTTCAGCCAGGCACTGGCTCGAGGGGCTCGGCCTACCCGCCCGGCTCGTGCATGAGGACGGACAGGTGGAGATGACAGGAGGATGGCCGCAATGACACTGGCTTTCATCGATTGGTCCCAGGTGAGCCTGGTCTGGGTGGCCGAGCGCGCCACCGGCTTGACCGCGCTGGCTCTCTTGACCCTGTCGACGTTTCTCGGCACAGTCGTGTCGGCAGGCTGGAGCAGTCGGCGGTTTCCGGAGGTCCGAGCGGTCAGCCTTCACCGCAACATCGCCCTGCTGACCCTGGCATTCCTGGTCGTCCACGTCTTCGGAGCCATCGCCGACCAATACGTCGAGGTCCCGCTCTCATCTGCCCTGATCCCCTTCACCTCGACCTACAAGACAGTCTGGGTCGGCCTGGGCACCCTGGCCTTCGACCTTCTTCTTGCACTCTTGATCACCAGCGTGTTGCGCGACCGAATCAATGCCGGGCTTTGGCGGTTGATCCACGACTTCACCTACGTCTGCTGGGGGTTGGCCACTGTGCACGCGCTGGCGGCAGGCTTCGAACGGGGGCTGACGTTCACCATCGCCGTGGCCGGGATCCTCCTGGTCGTGCCGACGACCATCATGCGATACGTACGTCCGCACGAGCGCCCCGAACTGGAGAAGGCCCGATGAACGCCCCTGACACCGAGCGTCGCCTCACTCTCGGAGACCCGATCGGCGCCGACCTCGACGCGCATGTGGACCGCTATGGCCCTGCGCCCGCGCCACAACCAGGCCGGAACCTCGAAGAAATCAAAGCCTCGGGGCTGCGCGGACGCGGGGGAGGCTGGTTCCCCACAGCGCAGAAGATGCAGGCTGTGCTGCGCAACGCTGAGAAACACCGACGGCGTCCGGTCGTTGTGTGCAATGCGATGGAGGGCGAGCCCGCAGCCAGCAGTGATGCGCGACTGGTTCAGAATCGCCCGCACCTGGTCATCGACGGGGTCGAGGCGGCCGCCCACATCGTGGGGGCCCGAAAGGCGTACATCGCACTGCATGAGGATGCCCCTCAGATCGACGTCCTGCGACAGGCGCTCGCCCAGCGGCCCGACAACGGCATTCGCATCCAGATCACCGCGGCACCGGCCCGATACGTGGCCAGTGAAGAATCTGCGCTGGCCCGGTTCATCAGTTCTGGTGTGGCTCTGCCTGTCTACGGCACACACCCCTATGAACGCGGGGTCCGCGGCCGGGCGACGTTGGTCAACAACGCGGAGACCCTGGCCCTTGTCGGCTTGATCCTCAGATACGGGGCGTCGTGGTTCCGCAGTGTTGGCCTGCCCGATGCCCCCGGCACAACGCTGGTCTCCGTTGGTGGAGACGTGGGGCAGAACGTGGAGACGGAGATAGCGACCGGCACCCCCATCGCCGACCTCATCGTCAGTGCCGGCGGCGTTACCGGGGAGCTGACCGCGCTGCGCACCGGCGGGTTCGGCGGTACGTGGGGCGGACCAGAACTCATGTCACTGACCTGGGATCCCGACGCACTGCGGGCGAGGGGCATCGCTGTCGGTTCCGGCATCCTGTGGGCCCTGAGCACGGCTCGGTGCGGTCTGGTCGAGACGGCGCTTACCCTGGACTACCTGGCCGGTGAGAGCGCCGGGCAGTGCGGCGTGTGCGCGTTCGGCCTGTCGAGCATCGCCACGGACATGAATGCTTT
>JALOLM010000254.1 GCA_025455985.1 Candidatus Nanopelagicales bacterium
CGCTGCAACATCAGCGCGTCGTCACCGATCTGCATGTGGCCGGCCGAGAACGACAGGACCCGGTCGCCCAGGCGCCAGCGAACCTCTTCCAGCCGGCGGAACGTCTCGGTGCCGACGATGCCATCGACGCTCAAGCCCTGTTGCTGCTGGAACTCGCGGACTGCCGAGTCCATCTGTTCGTCGAAGTGCGTCGGCGCATTCGACGGCAGCATTCCCAGCCGGATCAGCCGGTCGCGCACCTCGGCGACGACCGGCCCGGTGTCACCGAGTCGGGCCACGCCTTCAGCTGAGGTAGTCGCCCAGATCCGCCATGAGCGCGGCCTTGGGCTTCGCGCCGATGATCTGCTTGACGACCTTGCCGCCGGAGAAGACGTTCATCGTCGGGATCGAGGTGATGCCGTACTGGGCTGCGATCGACGGGTTCTCGTCGACATTGAGCTTGGCCACGACGATCTCGTCGTGCTCGCTGGCCAGCTCCTCGAGGATCGGGGCAACCATCCGGCATGGGCCACACCACTCGGCCCAGAAGTCGACGATCACGGGCTTGTCGCTCATGAGCACGTCGTCGGCGAAACTGGCGTCGGTCACGGTCTTGGTGGCAGACATGGATCTCCTTCGTTGTTCGGTCCGAGCCTAGACGGCCCCGGGATGTCAGGCGTGTTCGGCTAGGTGTCGTTCGGCATCGAGGGCAGCGGAGCAGCCACTGCCGGCTGCCGTGATGGCCTGCCGGTACGTGTGGTCCACCAGGTCCCCGGCGGCGAACACCCCGTCGATGTTGGTCTTCGTGGTGCGTCCGGACACCAGGACGTACCCCTCATCGTCGAGGTCCACCTGGCCCTTGACCAGTTCCGAACGCGGATCGTGCCCGATGGCGATGAAGACCCCCGTGACGTCAAGGGTGCTCTCCTCGCCGGTGACCCGGTTGCGCAGTCGAAGGCCGGAGACCTTCTCGTCGCCGATCACGTCGAGAACCTCGCTGTTCCAGGCGACCTCGATCTTGGGGTTGGCCAGGGCGCGTTCGGCCATGATGGCGCTGGCCCGGAACTCGTCACGCCGGTGCACGATGGTGACCTTCTCGGCGAAGCGGGTCAGGAACGTCGCCTCCTCCATCGCGGAGTCGCCGCCGCCGATGACTGCGATGTGGGCGCCACGGAAGAAGAAGCCGTCGCACGTGGCACACCAGGACACACCGTGGCCGGACAGGCGCTTCTCGTTGGGCAGGCCCAGTTCCCGGTAGCCGGAACCCATCGCCAGGATCACGGTCTTGGCCCGCCACACGTTGCCGGCGTCGTCGGTGACCTCCTTGATGTCACCTTCGAGTTTCACCTCGGTGGCGTCCTGGGTCAGGATCGTGGCCCCGAACCGCTCGGCCTGCTCGCGCATGGCGGTCATCAGGTCGGGTCCCTGGATGCCTTCGGCGAAACCCGGGTAGTTCTCGACCTCGGTGGTGTTCATCAGCGCGCCCCCGGCGGTCACAGCGCCCTCGATCAGCACCGGCGCCAATTGCGCCCGAGCGGCGTAGATGGCCGCGGTGTACCCGGCGGGGCCGGATCCGACGATGACAACCTGATGGACGTGCTGGTCGCTCACGACATTGCTCCTATTCGGTGGCTCTGCCAGGCATAACCGGCATAGGGGGGCCAGGTATTCCGGGCCCGGGGGCCACTCAGAGCCTAGTAGCCGATTTGTCGACGTCGAGCAGGAAGTGACGAATCACATCGGTGTCAGCGTCTCCGCACTGCGGGTTCACCACCCACACCTCCTCGTACTCGGTATCGCCGGGGTATGTGCTCACGATCACGACAGCGGCCTGACCGCCGTAGACCCCGGCGTCGAGGGTGAGCACCTCGCCGAACGCATCGATGGACCCGGTGCAGGCCACGATCTCGGGGGGCGAATCCGCGAACGTGCCGGTCTGCTTCGTGGCGGCCGGGGCGCCCAGGAACCGATCACGCAGCTGCGCGGCGAACGGGCCGGGATCGTAGATGGCCCCCGCCTTGACGACGGGCTGCGCCGATGCCACCGGGGGTGCAGGATCACCGCCGCCGGCCACGGCCAGCACCATGACAAAAGCCGCAGCCGCTGCTGCGACGAGCAGACCGGACAGGCGACGCCGGTGGCGCGGGGTCAGCGGGACCACGTCCGCGAGCTGTGGCTCCTGTGACTCCTGAGCAAGGCGGGCCATGATGGCCTCGCGAACCTCGGGCGGGATGCTGGCGGAAGGCAGCCCGGCAAGCCGCGCGCGCACCTCGGCGTCGCTTGTCATGTGCCGCTACCTCCCTGGTTCTCCCGTAGGACGATGTGCTCGGCGTCGGGGTTCCGAACATTGCTCAAACGTTTGGCCAGTTTCGCGCGACCGCGAGCACACCGGCTCTTCACTGTCCCGGGCGGACATTGCAGGATGGCTGCGGCGTCCTCCACCGAGTACCCCTCGACGTCGACGAGCACGATGGCCGCGCGCTGGTCCTCCGGGAGTTCGGACAAAGCCCGTTCGAGTTCGATCTGCAGTTCCCGATTGGCCACGTCGTCGACGTCATGAGCGGTGTCGTGCAGGGTCTCGATCCAGGCCGTCGTGGGGCGGGTCTTGCGCCGCCGGTGCTGGTCGAGGCAGGCGTTGACCACGATCCGGTGCAACCACGTGGTGACCGCGGCCTCACCGCGGAAGGAACCGGCTCGCCGGAAGGCCGAGATCATCGCCTCCTGCAGCGCGTCGGAGGCGTCCTCGGGACTGCCGGCGGTGCGCAGCGCGACGGCCCACAGGCGATCTTGATGGCGGCTGAAGAGCTCACCGAACGCGGCGGAGTCGCCGGCCACGTGAGCGGTCAGCAACTGGGCATCCGAACGTGGATCCACGCCTCAGCCGCTGCGGATGATGATCGAGCGCACCCCGCCACGATAGCCACCGTCGATCCACGGCAATCGCGTGAACCAGACGACCACGTAGCGTCCGGTCATCGGCCGCGCCGAGCGCAGCAGGATATGGGTGCCGGCGCCGGTGACGGACGCGAACGTGCGGTAGCGGGCGGGATCGGCATGCTTGCGGTCGGACATGAGAACGGTGAGGTTGCTGTTGGCGCCCACGAGTCGCAGATCGACACTGGTCACCGAGCGGGGTGCGCCGAGATCGACCCGCAATCCAACTCCGGGCTTGCCGCCCAGGAACGGGTCGTAGTAGGTCAGCGTCGTCCACGCGGTCAGCGGCTTGCGGTCAAGAGCGAAGCGGACCTGCTCGGGCGACTCGCCGTCCACGCCGAAGGGGTCGTAGTCACTGGCGTCGACGATGGGCAGCCGGTACTCGTCGGGAGCCACCGCCGGAACCAGATCCGCTGCCCCTTGCGCCCGCGTCTGTGCGGTCACCGGGTCACCGGGTCGACTGGCGGCATCGGCAAGACCCATCACGACGGCCGTCCCGGTGAGGGCACCGGCGAATCCGCCGACCAGGATCCGCCGCCGTCTGCGGGCGATCAGTTCGCCACGAGGCTTGGCCCAGGAAGCGGCGGCCTCGGTGCGCAGGTCGTTGGCCACGTGTGAGGCGGTCGAGTACTCCCCGCGCCAGCACTTCTCCACGATGTCCGCGAGGTGCTCGGGGACCTCCGCGACGAGTTCCCGGACCCGCTGCGGGTGGCCGCTGTCAGCACCGGGTGCCAGGTGCAGGCCGACATCGGCGGAGAACGGCCAGCGGGCGGTCAGACACGCGTAGAGCAGCGAGCCGATGCCATGGATATCGGCGGCCACCGGCTCGAGATCGGGCTCGCGACCGTACAGCGATGCGTCCACACCGTGTCCGCGCACCCGGACACTGCCGTCGGTCTGCACCATGATCGTGGACGGGCGAAGCCGGCCGTGGGTGACGCCCTGGGCGTGGGCCGACGCGATCGCCCGGGCGGCCTGACCTACTGTCACCGCAGAGGCGTGGGCGGTCATCGGCTCCTGCAGGACTTCGCGCAGGGACAGCCCTGAGATCCATTCAGTGATGATGACCAACTCGTCGTCAGGGTCCGGGCCGATCACGTCCAGAACGTTGGCGAACCGCCGGTCGGTGATGTGGGCTGCCGC
>JALOLM010000255.1 GCA_025455985.1 Candidatus Nanopelagicales bacterium
CAGACCCCCGACGAGGCGCGGCAGGCACAGGCCACTCCGATGGGCCGCAGCGCAACCCCGCAGGAGGTCGCTGCGGCCATCGCCTGGTTCTGCACCCCCGGTGCCTCCTACACGACAGGCCAGTGCCTGGTGGTCGACGGTGGGAACTCGATCGCCGAGCAGCGGGCGTAGGCAAGTCGCCCAAAATCGCTGGCAGAAACTGCCCCAGATGCTTGCCGTCTTTCGAACATATGTTCTATACTGAGGTATGCCCGAACTCCCCGAGGACCCCTTCGCGACCGTCAGCGCCGCGCTGGCCGACGCCCAGGCCCTCGGTGACCAGGACCTCGTGGACGCACTCACCGACGCCGCACACGCCATCCGCGCGCTGCAGGCCACTCAGGCCGCCCTGATCACCGAGGTCGACGCCCGGATCAGGGCCCTGGGCTACCGGATGTCCGGCACCGCCGAAACCGTCGCGGTCACCCTGGCCATGTCACCGCGCTCCGCCGAACACCTCACCGACCTCAGCGTCGAACTGTGCTCACGGCCAGTGGTCTGGACGGGCCTGGCCGAGGGCCGGATCGACGCGACCAAAGCCCAGCGGATCCTGGTCGAGCTGCGGGAGGTGCCCGACCCCCGCCGCGAACACCTGGAACTGCTGGCCCTCGACTACGCGACCGACCACACACCCCACCAACTGCGCCGCTACCTGCTCGGTCTGACCTGCGACCACGACCCCGACGCCACCCTGCGCAAGAAGGCCCTGGACAACCGTGGGGTGAGCATCACCGCCCGCGGCCACGGCATGGCCGACATCGCGGGCTACGTGTCCGCCGAGGTCGCCGAAGCGTTCATGCAAGCCCTGGAAACCCTGGCCGACAGCCCCGACTGCGCCGACCCGTACGGCCAAGGCGATCAGCGCAGCAAGGACCAGCGGCGCGCCGACGCCCTCGCCGGGTTCCTCACCACCCACTGCACCTACCAGATCACCGTCGACGTGATCATCCCCGCCGACACCCTGATCGGCGACAACGACTACGGCGCGGCGTCCAAGCGCCTCGGCCCGCTGACCTCGGAACTGGCCCGCTCCCTGTGCTTCTCCCCCGACGCCCGCTGGCGCCGACTGGTCACCGACCCGCTCACCGGGCGCCTGGTCGACATGAACGCCACCACCTACCGCATCCCCGAACGCATCCGCAACGCCGTCAAAGCCCGCGATCTCACCTGCCGATTCCCCGGCTGCCACCGCCGCGCCGAATACGCCGACTGCGACCACATCATCCCCTGGCCCACCGGCAAAACCCGGGCTACCGACCTCGCCGGCATGTGCCGACACCACCACCGGGTCAAAACCCACTCCGCATGGAAAGTCACCCACGACCCGACCACATCCAGCCACGACCTGACCTGGACCAGCCCACTTGGCACCATCCACAGAACCACCGCACACAACTACCACCGGCGAGACTGAAACACCTCAGTTTCGAGCCGCCGCCCCCGCGACGTACCCCCTAATCGGGGGCGGCCACCCCGAGTTCGCCGAGCCGGTCCTCGGTCAGGATCGGCACGCCCAGCGACTGCGCCTTCGCGTACTTCGATCCTGCGTTCTCGCCCGCGATGAGGTAGTCGGTTTTCTTCGACACCGAGCCGGTCACCTTTGCCCCGAGCTGCTGCAGTCGCTCCGTGAGCCCATCGCGACTCCACTGCGCCAGGGTTCCCGTAATGACCAGCGTCTTGCCCGCCAGCGGACGAGGACCCTGCGCAACTTCGTCTGCCATCCTCACGCCGGCGCGGGCCCACTTGTCGACAACCGCGGCATGCCAGTCCACCGCAAACCACTCGTGCAGCGCAGTCGCGATCGTCGGGCCGACTCCGTCCACCGAGCCGAGTTCATCGGTAGTGGCGGCCCTTATGGCGTCCATGGTCACGAACTCCCGGGCGAGGGCCTGCGCAGCCGTGGGCCCGACGTGCCGGATGGACAGCGCGACCAGCACCCGCCACAGCGGCCGGGTTTTCGCCTGTTCGAGGTGGTCGAGCAACACCCGGGCGTTCTCGGTGAGTTCGTCACCGGAGCGGGTGAAGAACCGCGAACGCAGCAAGGCGGCCTCGTCGAGATCGAACAGGTCCCCCTCGTCGTGCACGAGGTGGTCGTCGAGCAGTGCGGTCGAGGCCTTCCAGCCAAGGCCCTCGATGTCCAGGGCGCCGCGCGACCCGACGTGATTGAGGCGTTCGCGCAGTTGGGACGGACAGGAGCGGGCGTTCGGGCAACGGATGTCCACGTCGCCCTCCTTCGCCGGAGCCAGCAGAGTGCCGCACGAGGGACAGTGGGTGGGCATCACGAACGCCCGCTCGTCCCCTGTGCGCTGCTCGACGACCGGACCGATGACCTCAGGAATGATCTCCCCGGCCTTGCGCAGGAACACCATGTCCCCGATCAGCACGCCCTTGCGCTCGACCTCCTGGGCGTTGTGCAACGTGGCCATGGACACCGTCGTGCCCGAAACCCGCACCGGTTGCATCACCGCGAACGGTGTGACGCGGCCAGTGCGTCCGACATTGACCGCAATGTCCAGCAGGCGGGTGCGGACCACCTCGGGCGGGTACTTCACGGCGATCGCCCAGCGCGGCGCCCGCGAGGTCGCCCCGAGTCTGGCCTGCAGCGCCAGTTCATCGACCTTGATCACCACGCCGTCGATCTCATGGTCGAGGCTGTGGCGTCGGGCCTCGTAGGTGGTCACGTAGGCCTGCGCCTCGGCCGGGGTGGCGGCCACCTGCACCCTCGCAGAGGTGGGCAGACCCCACTGACTCATCGCCTCGTACGCCTGCGACAACGTCGTGGGACGCTGCCCGTCAAGCCGGCCCAAGCCGTGCACGATCAGCCGCAGCCTGCCCAAGGCGTCGATCCCCCGCTGCAACTCGGCCTTCGCCTTGTCCGACACCTTCCGGCCGGACTGCTCGCGTGCGGCGATCTCAGCCTGGCGTCGGTCGACACGCTGGCGCAAGGTTCCCGCACCGGCATTGCGGGGATTCGCGAACGGGGAACGCCCCAACTCCAGCATCTGCTCGTTGAGGTCGTTGAACTCCGCTACCGGGAAGTAGACCTCTCCCCTGACCTCGACCAGTGCAGGTGCCCCGGTCAGCACCGTGGGGATACCCGGGATGAACCGGGCGTTATAGGTCACATCCTCTCCGACGCGGCCGTCGCCGCGGGTCGCCAGAGTGGCCAGGTGACCGTTGCGGTACACCAGATCCACCGCGAGGCCGTCGATCTTCAACTCGCACAAAAGGGCTGGGACCGTTCCCAGGTCCTTCTCCACCCTTGCGACCCAAGCCGAGAACTCCTCCAGACCGAACGCGTTGTCCAGACTCATCATGCGTTCGAGGTGCTCGACCGGCTCGAACATCTCCGAGCGATCCCCACCGACCGTCTGGGTCGGAGAATCGGCCTTCTGCAACTCCGGCAGCGCGGCTTCGAGCGATTGGAGTTCGGTGAACAACTCGTCGTATTCCGCATCCGACAGCGTCGGGGCGTCCTTCTGGTAGTACTCGGTGCGCGCCTTCTCGATGCGCGCCACGAGGTCCTGCCAGCGGTCCCTGTCGGCCTGGGTGGGACCGGCCATCAGCTGAGCCTGTCCGTCAGCGTCTCGACCACCGGACGCCATGGCCGGTAGTCGGCGACCATCCCGCAGGGTGGCGTGATCAGTATCCGGTCGGGGGCCAGTCCCGTCCGGTCGAAGAAGTCGAGCACACCCCGGACGCTACCCGGACCCGGTGACACGCCGAAACCCAACGACGTCCCGACTGTGGACAACTCCGCCAACGCCTCGTCATCACCGGATGTGTGCTGGCTGAGGTCGAACAACCAGCCAGCGATCCCCCGGACCCGCGACAGCGGGACACCGGGCGCGCAGCAATGCACCAGGTCTGCCCCAAGTTCGAGATCCACCGGTAGTGCCGGATAGACCGAGAAGCCACTGACGGTCTTGACCGTGCCCGCGATCACGGCGGGCAGGGACGGCTCATCCATCTGCAGCAGCCACTGGGCGGTCACCCGGCGCTGCAAATCGG
>JALOLM010000256.1 GCA_025455985.1 Candidatus Nanopelagicales bacterium
CCGCCGCTGGATCATCGAGAACGACTGGCTCGAGGGCATCGTCGCCCTGCCCGACCAGATGTTCTACAACACCGGCATCAACACCTACGTGTGGATCCTGACCAACCGCAAGCACCCCGACCGCACCGGAACCGTCACCCTCATCGACGCCCGCGACCTCGGTACCAAGATGCGCAAGAGCCTCGGCGACAAGCGCAAGGAACTCACCCCGGGCGCAATCGACGAGATCACCCGCCTCTACATCCACGCCCCCGAACTCTCCGACGGCCCGGAGCCGGACCCGCGGGTCAAGGTGCTGGCCAACCAGGACTTCGGCTTCGCCCGGATCACGGTCGAACGGCCGATGCGCCGCCGCTGGGAGATCACTACGGAGACGCTCCAACGGCTTGCCGCGAGCCGGCCGATGGGGAGGTGGGCGGTGGCCGAATCCACTGGAAGGAGCGCCGAGGGCTGGACCCCATACCGTGAGCTAGTCGGGCGCTCCTGGCACAGCGCTCAGGCCATGTTGGCCGACCTCTCGGACAACATGGGCGGGGGGGTCCCCCTCGCTGTGATCCGCGAGGCCGTCAATCTCGCAGCGGTGCCCGACCCCGACGGCCAGCCCATCCCGGCGAAGAAGGGGGGCGGGTTCGAGCCCGACCCGAGCCTGCGCGATGCGGAGAACATCCCCCTGCCGGCCGGCTACCTCGACATGAGCCCCACCGAGCAGGCCACCGCCGTCATGCTCGCCGCCGACGAGCACCTCAAGACCGAGATCCACCCCTACGTCCCAGACGCCTGGATCGACCACACCAAGACCCGCATCGGCTACGAGATCCCCGTCAACCGCCACTTCTACATCTACACACCACCCCGCCCCGTCGCCGAAATTCGCGACGAGATCGATGCCCTCGAAACCCAGATCCAGCAATGGATGCAGGGACTCGCAGGATGACCGTGGAGGTGGTCCCGCTGCGGCGACTGGCGTCGGTTGTCAACGGTGGGACTCCGCCTGCGGACCGGGAGTTCTGGGGTGGTGAGGTCGCGTGGGCGACGCCCGTGGACCTCGCCCGAGTTGATGGCGGCGCGATCACCGCGACCGACCGCACCCTGACCCCCGAGGGGCTCGCTCGCAGCGGGGCCGTGCCGCGCGGATCCGTCGTGCTGAGCACTCGGGCTCCAATCGGGTACGTCTCCCTCGCTGGCACGGATATGGCGTTCAACCAGGGTTGCAAGGGGATCGTGCCAGGCCCCGCATTGGACGGTCGCTACTTGCAGTTCTGGCTATGGTCGCAACGCCCGTCGCTCCAGGCGCTCGGCACGGGGTCGACGTTCATGGAACTCGGCAACGAGGCGCTCATGAGCGTCGGCATCCCAGCCCGCTCAACCGAGGAGCAGCAGCGGATCGCGGACTTCCTCGACGACCAGACAGCCCGGATCGACCAGATCATCGCCGCCCGCCGAAAGCAGGTTGCGTTGCTGCGGCACGCGGTGCTGGAGCGAAGGCGGGAGGTGACGACGATCGGCATGAGTACCCCGCGCCGCGCGACGGGGATTGAATGGATGCCCGAGGTAGCCCGGGATTGGCCTGTCCTACGGATCGCCCGGCTGTTCAGGACCGGGAGTGGGACGACCCCGACAACCACGAACCCGGCGTACTTCGGCGGGGACATCGCCTGGGTCAACACCGGTGACATCACAGATCAGGGGATCTCCGCGATCCCCAAGGCAGTCACTGAGGCGGCGCTGGTCGACTTCCCTGCCCTGCGGGTGTTCGAGGCCGGCGCACTCGTAATCGCCATGTACGGGCAGGGGGCGACGAAGGGACGGGTTGGTGTTCTGCCTGTGAGCGCCTGCGTCAACCAGGCGTGCTGTGTACTAGAGCCCACAGGGCGTGTGCTCGTTGAGTGGGCGGCCGCTTGGTTCCAGGCCCATAAGGACCAGATCGTGGAGCTCGCTATCGGCAGCGGGCAACCGAACCTGAGCCAGGAGATCATCCGATCACTTCGCATGCCGGCGCCCCCGATAGAGACTCAGCGGACGCTCCTCACGGAGTTGGCTACAGAGACGGCAATCATTACGGCGGCGTGCGAAGGGATTGAGCGGTCTATTGAGCTGCTGCTGGAGTTCAAGAGCTCGCTGACCAGTGCGGCCGTGTCGGGTGAGTTCGAGGTGTCGGCGGCGAGTGGGCGGGGGGTGCCAGCGTGACCGGGGTATTGCGGGAGTCAGCGTTCGAGGCGTCAATCGAGTCGGGGCTGTTGGCGCTCGGCTGGTCCAAGGGCAGCCCGGCTGGCTACGACCGGGGCCTGGGCCTGGATCCGCATGAGTTGGTCGCGTTCTTGAAGGTGTCGCAGCCGGATGAGTGGGAGGAGCTGATCCGCCGCCTAGGCGGTGAGGCGAGGGCCACCACCAAGGTTGCGGAGCGGGTGGCGAAGGAGATCGACGCGCGGGGCACGGTGGATGTGCTGCGTCGGGAGACGAAGCTGAACGGGGTGGGGTTCCGGTTGGCGTTCTTCGCCCCGGCGAACGACCTGACCTCGAAACTGCGGGCGCGGTATGAGGCGAACCGGTTGAGTGTGGTGCGCCAGTTGCACCACTCGGAGTCCAAGCCGAGCGACAGCCTGGATCTGGTGCTTCTGGTGAACGGCATCCCGACAGCGACGGGGGAGTTGAAGAACGAGTTGTCGGGGCAGTCGGTGGTTGATGCGATGGCGCAGTATCGGTCGGACCGGAACCCGAACGACCTGATCTTCAAGCATCGGGTGGTGGTGAACTTCGCGATCGACCCTGACCAGGTATGGATGACCACCCGGCTTGCGGGGCGGGAGACCCGTTTCCTGCCGTTCAACCAGGGCTCCAACGGCCCCGGCCAGCCGGGGGGTGCAGGGAATCCGCCGAACCCAGACGGGTATCGCAGCGCCTACTTGTGGCAGCGGGTGTGGGCGCGGGATGCGTGGCTGACCCTGCTGGGCGAGTTCGTGCACGACGAAGAGGTGCTCGACGCCGCCGGGGTCAAGACGGGGGCCAAGCGACTGCTGTTCCCCCGGTTCCATCAGTGGGACCTGGTCGAGGCCCTGGTCGCGGCAACCCGGGTTGCGGGGCCGGGGGTGAATCGGTTGGCGATGCACTCAGCCGGGTCCGGGAAGTCGAACTCGATTGCGTGGGCTGCGCACCGGCTGTCCCGCCTGCACACCCCCGGTGATCCGGCCGAGTTGTCCGAGGCGGTCAGGGCGGCCGGCCTTTCGGCGAACCAGCCGATCTTCTCGAAGGTGATCGTGATCACCGACCGGCGGGTGTTGGACGCGCAGTTGCAAGCCACGGTGGCCGGGTTCGAGCACACCCCGGGCACGATCGTGACGATCGACCAGGACTCGCGGCAGCTGGCAGCCGCGCTTGCGGGGAATACCGCGCGGATCATCGTGACCACGCTGCAAAAGTTCCCGGTCGTCGCCGAGGCTGCCGCCAAGGTGGCGGGGGCACGGTTCGCGGTGATCGTCGACGAGGCCCACTCGTCCACGGGTGGGGAGGCGATGACGGACCTTAAGAAGGTCCTCACCGGTATCAACCCGAGCGACGACGACGCCCTGCTCGGCGCGGCGGAGGCCGCGGAGGCGGCCGCTGCCGAGGCTGCGGTCACCGATGCCACGGACCTGCTGGCCGCGCAGATGGCCGCGCGGGGCCGGCAGGCGAACCTGTCGTTCTTCGCGTTCACCGCCACCCCGAAACCGAAGACGTTGGAGCTGTTCGGCGAGTTCGTCGAGCTGCCGGGGGGTGAGGAGCAGTACCGGCCGTTCCACGTGTACTCGATGAAGCAGGCCATCGCTGAGGGATTCATCCTCGACGTGCTGGTCAACTACACCACGTATGAGACGTACTACCGGCTGGCCAACACTGAGCCGGTGGACCCGGAGGTGCCGGTCGGCAAGGCCTCGGCAGCATTGGCGCGGTTTGTCACACTGCATCCGACGCATCTGGCGCAGCGGGCGGAGGTGATCGTGGAGCACTTCCGGGCCAAGACTGCGCACAAGATCGACGGGCACGCCAAGGCGATGGTGGGACAAGGGGCCGCGGCCGCTGCGCGCCTTGGTGGCGTTCTCCGGCACGGTTGAGGATCCGGCTGATGGTGCCACGTACACCGAGCCGCTGATGAACGGCATCGGGGAGAAGCAGCTGCCCAAGGTGTTCGCTGGAGACGACTACCAGGTGTTGGTGGTGGCCGAGAAGTACCAGACGGGGTACGACGAGCCGCTGCTGCACACCATGTACGTGGACAAGAAGCTCGCCGGGGTGAAGGCGGTGCAGACCCTGTCCCGGCTGAACCGCACCCACCCGGGCAAGGACGACACGTTCATCCTGGACTTCGCCAACACCGTTGAGGAGATCCAGGACGCGTTCGCCCCGTTCTACGAGGGCACCGCTGCGGTCCCCACCGACCCGAACCTGCTGTACGGGATGCATCGCACCCTGATGGACGCGCACGTGATCCACCCCGACGAGCTCGCCGCCGCGGTAGCCGCCCTGCTGGCCGGGGGGGCGCCGAACCAGAAGGTGATCAACGCCCACCTCGACCCGGCCGTGGAGCGGTTCTGCGGGCTGGAGGATGACGTGCAGGTGGCGTTCCGCGACACCCTCGTAGGGTACGTGCGCGCGTACGGGTTCCTGGCCCAAGTCATGTCCTGGACCGACCGGGACCTTGAGGAGCTGTACCTGTACTCGCGGATGCTGCAGACGAAGCTACCCGCCGCCCCCGGCGAGCAGTTGCCGCAGCTGGCTGAGTCCGTGGTGTTGACGCATCTGCGCAGTGAGATGACGGCGGACGGGGTCGATGCCTCCCTTGACGAGGGGACCGACGAGGCGGGGACGGCGTTGCCCGGGGGAGGGGCCGGCCGGCAGAACGAACCACCCCGCGAAAGGCTCAGCGTCCTGATCGACACCCTCAACGAGCGCTTCGGGATGAGCCTGACCGACGCAGACAAGGTCTGGTTCGAACAGCAGAAGCAGGCCGTCAAGGACTCCGACCAGGCCCGAGTCGTCGCCCTGAACAACGACCGCGACCAGTTCCACATCTTCCTGCAGAGCTTCGCCAAGGACGCGATCATCGACCGCCACGAAGCAAACGGCCAACTGTTCAACGCCTTCTTCACCAAACCCGGCTTCGCGGCCGCCCTAATGGAGTACCTCGGCGGGGTCTACGACGAGATCCGCGACGAAGGAGCGTCCTGAGTCAACGGCACGCGGACAGTTCATCCAGAACTGTCCGACCCCCAAGAAGCCCGGGTTTTGCTAAAGGGTGACACTGACTACCGACGATGGCTCGGCCATCTCGGCCAAGCGTGGGTCCCGTGCGGGGGCTTTGGCGCACGGGCCCCACGCGCGTCCGCCAGCAGGGGCGTCGTCCCTCGCCCAATGGCTCTACTTGCTGGTCCGTGGGTCATGCAGTCCCGCAGGGTAGGTGCATGGTCGCCGGTCCCGGACCCCATGTCGCCGGTCGAGGCCCAAGACGGCAGAATCCTCCAGGTGCCGGACATTCGTCTCGTCGACCAGACTCAGGTAGCGCTGAAGTTTGCTGCCGGAGACGACTTCACCCGCGAGCAGGTGTCTTCCACCTGGATTGTCCGGGCCAACAGGGTCGGGGAGCTGTTCGTAGTGAATCAAGACCTGGGTGGCGAGCTGGCGCACATATCCATTCATCAGGACGGGCGGTGCCATTACAAGGTGGCGGCCTCGGCTGGTCGACCGGCCATCAAGCAGCAGGAGTGGGAGCTACCGGAACCGATCGACGGCGACCTTGTTCGGCTTCTCACGGTGGTGATCCCGCACCGAGGGCTGAAGCGTTCGCCTCGGTTCAAGGATGTGGCACGGGACACAGTGCTCATCCCACCGCCGCCACCGATGCGGGCGATCGAAGTGGACGTACTGGCTGAGGGCGGCCCCGTCCTAGAGCACGATTGGCCGGGCTCCCGAGCCATGGGTTCCAAGTTGGTGGGCCGCATCTCCTTCTACACGGAGTCCCCGGCCGAAGCCTTCTGGCACTACACAGTTGTGGCGACCGACCGCGAGGAACCGGCGGCAGCCAGGGCGTGGTCCGAGGCCGAGGTCACTGTTCCTGCCGGTGTGGCCGCGCCAGCTCACCTGCGGACCCTTCTGTTCGGAATCGACGAGGTCGACGGTCGACGGCTTCCGACGCTGATGGAGATGCCTGTTGGCCACTATCGGGGTTGATCGGCCGGTACATTCGAAGGAGGCGACCCGGTAGGCCCACCCAGATCTGATCGCATCCGCCGGGTTGGTCCCGGCCATCGCCCTGGCCGACCAGATCAGGGTGCGTGCCATCCGTGGAGTTGCCGCGTGGTCGGGTCGGCCGTCGCGACTCGATCACGCACCCGACGCGTTGCCCGGCCTTTCCAGCCTCTCGGTGTCAACGTCGCTGCCCGGGGGTCAGTCTTCAGCCGTCGCCGACACCCGGGACGTCACCCGGGCCCTGTCGGTCTGGAATCTAGACCCGCGATCGGCCGGTGTCGACCACCCCGGAACCCACCCCAGCCCGACGCTCGTGCACAGCCCGCTCCGACAGCCGCACTGGGGTGTAAATGGTGACTCTCTGTAGTCAGCGTTGGCTCGGTGAAGCGCGGATTGGCCGTCGACGAGTGGCCCTGGGACAGGGGTGCGATGATTGAG